>DASQRV010000052.1:0-2846 GCA_035642735.1 Steroidobacteraceae bacterium | reverse complement strand
TCGAGCTTGGAGCGATATTCGCGCTCGATCGCCTCGACCCGCAGCGTCTCGCGCCGCCGGTCGGCCGCCGCCCGGTCTCCGTCCGCACGGGCGAGCGCCGCCAGGCGCTTGAGCGATGCGCTGCGCAGGTCGTCGTGATAGGCGTGGACCCGGTTGCGGTCGCGCTCGAGCCGGCGGCGCATCGCGCGCAGAAACGGCTCCATGCTCTCATGCACCTGCCGATCGAGCAGCGGATGCAGCCGGGCCGCGAGCGTCGAAGCGCTCCACCCGGGCCCGGCCGCGCGCCTGGTCGCCGGGTCGGGCACCTGCCAGTCCGGCATTTGCGCCAGCGCCGGCCGCAGCCGCGCCAGGATGTCGCTGACCACCGCGCCGGTGCCGAGGTTGAAGCCGAGCCAGATCAGTCCCTCGCGCTTCTCATCCGACACCGCGGTGAAGCGGAACGCCAGCATCAAGCAGCGCGTCCAGGTCGCGGACATGCCCTGGAACCGCCAGACCGCGTTCGGCAGGTCGAGGACGCGATCGAGCACCCGTTCGGGGTCGCTCGGCGGCGGAACCGCAGCGCGCGGCCGAACCTCCCGTTCGCTCCAGCGTCCTTCGTCGGCGAGGAGCGCGCCGAACCGGTCGAGCCAGTCGCCCTCGAGTGCGATCGCAATCGTGCCATGGGCGCATTCCGTTCCGAAGCCGAGATACGCCAGCTCGGGCCAGCCTAACTGTTTCTGCAGGGGCGCAGGCGCGAGCACTTCGAGTCCGTCCGGCCCGAGGGCCCCAACGGCCGCGCCCTGGCGCTCCAGCAGGTCGGCGACGAACTCCCGCAGCTCGCTCATCGGGCTCGGCTCACGTGGTCTCGAAGTCTTCGCCGAACAGGGCAGCGTCCAGGGCCTTGGCGCTCTCGTGGTGCTCCCGCGCCCCTTGCATGCGGCGGCCGAGCGCATCGAGCGCCTCGGCGCGGCTCGCTTCGGTCGTGCGCAGCCAAGCATCGAGCATCAGGTCGGCGAAATCGCGATCCTCGGCGAGGCCGCCTAGGATCGCCCCCACCTCGCCGACCACGAGCTCGAACATCGAGAGCTTCTCATCGAGCAGATGCAGGATCTGCTCCTCCAGGGTGCCACGGGTCACGAGGTTGAACACGAACACTTGGCGCTGCTGGCCGATGCGATCGATGCGTCCGATGCGCTGTTCGATCGCCATCGGATTCCACGGCACATCGAAATTGATCAGGGTGTTGCAGAACTGGATGTTGCGACCTTCGCCGCCGGACTCGGTGCAAAGCAGCACCGGCACCCGCTCGCGGAACGCGGCAATGACGGCGTCCTTGGCGGGGCCGCTCAGGGCGCCCTCGAAGCGCGCGAAAGCAAAGCCTTCCCGTGCCAGCAGGTCGGCGAGGTGTTCGAGCGTCTCGCGGTAGTGGACGAAGACCAGCTTCTTCTCGTCCGGGTTCCGCCGCAGCAGGTCGATGAGCGCCGCCTCCTTGCCGCCGGTGCCGATGGACGCCCAGCGCTGCGCCAGCGCGTGCCAGCTTGCATCGACATGGCGGCCGGAGAAGCGCCGCACGGCGGCGGTGGCCGCGGCCGGAGACGATCCGGCGGCGCCGAGAAGATGCTGCAGCGCGAGCCGGTTTGCTCCCTCGGTCGCCAGCCGTCGCGCGGCGGCCGCGAGCTCCTGGTAGGCCGCCCGCTCGCCCTCGGAGCCGTCCACGCGGACCGTCACGGCGTGACGGCGCGGCAACTTCAGCGCGACGACGGCGCGCGTGTTGCGTACCATGGCGCCGCGCATCAGCTCGCGCAAGCGTTCAGGATTGGCCGGCTGGTGCGGCTTGCCGGGCGTCACATAGGCGGCGCGAAACTCCTTCAGGGTCTTGAAGATGCCCGGCTTGAGCAGCGTGAGCACGTTGTAGAGCTCGGTGAGATCGTTCTGCACCGGCGTCGCCGACAACAGGAGCAGGAAGCGCTTGTTGAGCGCGTCCACCAGTTTGTAGCTCTGGCTCGTGCGATCGCGCAGGTGGTGGGCTTCGTCCACGATGACGAGATCGAAGCTGCGGCCGACGATGCGCGCGGCTTGTTCGTGTCGGCGCGCCAGGGCGAGCGAGGCGATCAGGCGCTTTTGGCTCCAGAACCGTTCCGGGTCGCTGCGCAGCAGCGCGTCATGGGTGGTCGCGCAGGCAATGTCGAACTTGGTCTCGAGCTCCTCCCGCCACTGCCCGACCAGCGACGCCGGGGTTAGCACGAGCACGCTGTCGACGATGCCGCGCAGCAGGTACTCTTTGAGAACCATGCCGGCCTCGATGGTCTTGCCGAGCCCGACTTCGTCGGCGAGCAGCACGCGGCCGCGAAACTGCTTGAGCACCTTGCGCACGGTTTCGACCTGGTACCAGAACGTTTCAATGCCGTGCAGATGCGGCAGGCAGAGCAGCTCGTCGAAGCCTTGCGCGAGGCCGAGATGGGCAAAGCGCTGGCGTAAGCCATACCAGCCGCCGTCGCTGTCCGGCGACTTCTGCGAGGCGGTCAACAGCGGCGCGAGATCGAGCTCGGCGCTAAACGGTACATCGATGTCGATCAGCGGCAGCGGCGGCGGTGCGGGCGGCGCGGCCGGCGTTTCCTTTGCGGGAACCGGCACGCTCTTGGCCCGCGGCGCGCCCGGTCTGGACTTGACCGGGCTCTTGGCCTTGCGCGCGGCATCGGAGGCTGCGCGCTTGCGCCGGCCAGCCTTGTCGCGTTCGAAAATCCGGTCGTACTGATGGCAGAGCCATGCCCGACGCCCAAAGCCTCCAGGAAAAATGTACAGGGCGTTGAACCAATCCGTGAGCCCATGGGCTTCCAGCACCGAACGCGCCAATCCGGGCTTGTTCT
>DASQRV010000051.1:0-2297 GCA_035642735.1 Steroidobacteraceae bacterium | reverse complement strand
CGAGGGCGCTCACGCCGGCGTTGCGGACTTCGCCTGCGCGGCCAGGGACTGCAGCGCGGCCAACGGCAGCTTGCCGGTGGCGTTGCGCGGCAGCCGCGCGACGAACAGCAGCGGACGCGGCAGGAAGACTGCATCGATACGCTCGCGCAGCGCCTCGAGGAGCCGGGCGGCATCGAGTGCCGGTGCCACCACGCACGCCGCCACGCGCGCGACAGCGGTGTGTGAGCCCGAGGTCTCGGCGGCATGGAAGAATGCGCCGTCCTCGACCCCGGGAATGGAGTTGAGCTGGTGATTGAGGTATGCGAGGGAGCTGCGCTTGCCGGCGATGTTCACCAGGTCCGAAACGCGTCCGTGCAGCAGAAAGCTCTCGGGACCCGTCATCTCCAGCACATCCGGAAGAAGCGTTGGCTGCTCGATGTGCCCGCCGTGCGCCCGGCTGCGGTCCGCTTCGAGCTCGAGCGACACGCCACTCCAGAGCTGCCACTCGGCGGTGTGAGTGGGGCGGCGCATGGCAATCTGTCCGGTCTCGGTCGAGCCGTAGATCTCCAGCAATTGCGCGTCGAAGCGTCGCTCGGTCTCGGCGGCGAGTTGCTGCGCGAGCGGTGAGGTAGAGCAGACCACCCGGTCCACCGCCGGCAGCTCGATACCGGAGCCGAGCAGTGCCAGCAGGTGCACCGGGGTCGTGATGAGCGCACGCGGGCGTGGCAGCCGCTCGAGGGCGGCAGCGATGTCCGCCGGATAGAACGGGCGCTCGGCACACAACGCGTGGCCGCAGGCGAGTGCGAGCAGTACGCTCACTTCGAATCCGTACATGTGTTGCGGCGGCACCGTGGCCAGGATCGCCCAGGGCGCCGCGCCGGCGAGCCCGAGACGGCGCGCCCCCTCGCGCGTGCAGCTCATCAGAGGCCCGAAGCTCTTGCGCCAGGGAAGCGGGGTGCCGGTGGAGCCGGATGTGAATACGTACGCGGCGAGCTGTCCCTCATCGATCTGCGGTACCTCGTGCACCGCAGCGACAGCTGAGGCATCTTCCGCCCGCGCACCTCCCGCCTCGCGGGGGTACAGCAGACGCGGCAGTGTGATGCCGCTCTCCGCCTCGTCAGTCAGACAGATCGTGTCCGGCGCGAACGCGCCAAGCTGCTGCAGCATCTGCGGCGCCTGGCTCGAGGGTAAAAGGCTCACCCTGCCCGAGAGCAGCGCCGCGGCCAGGCCCACCGTGAAGTGATAGCGATCGGTGCACACGTTCAGCACGTGGCTACACCGTGGAAACGAGCGGACGAGGCGACGCGCATCGGCCAGGAACTGGGACACGAGGACCGGTGCGCCGGCGCGGTAGGCGAGTACTGCGTCGGGCGAAGCATGTGCGATCAGCGGCAGCGTGGCCAGATGCCTACTTCGTCCGGTGTGCGATGATGTAATCGACGAGCTGGCGCAGCGAGCCGAAGATACGGGTGTTCTCCCCGCTATCGGCGCGGAGCTGCACCCCGTACTTCTTCGACACGACCAGGGCGATCTCCAGGATGTCGATGGAATCGAGCCCCAGGCCCTCACCATAGAGCGGTTGGTCCGGTGCGATCTGTTCCGGCGCGACTTCCAGGTTCAGTGCCTGGACGATCAGCCCGGCGACCTCCGCGCTGAGGGCATCCGCATCTGCCGTGGCAGCCGGATGACGTAAGGAAGCAACTTGGTCGGACATGGGACCTTTGCCGGGCCTGATAGATTGAGGCGGCATTATACAAGCGCGGCGGGGCTTGACCGTGAAACCGGCGCAGCCGGTGCGCCTGAGCGGGTTCCGCCGCGCGCAGTCCCGGCCGGCAGAGCTCGGCGCAGCTCACCCCGATCTGTGTGCCAGTCGGTGATTGCGAGGGCACAGACTCAGATAATATACGACCAGGGAGCAGCAGGAGGCGGGCCCAGATGTCGGTGAAGACCACGATCGCAACGCAGTTCCAACAGGTCGCCAGGGAACAGGACCGGATGCTCGCGCCGCTGTCCGACGAGCTGAAGCTGGTGCAGTCGGGGCTGGATTCGCTGAGCTTCGCGATCATCGTGGCGCGACTCGAAGACTCGCTCGGCGTCGATCCGTTCAACGCGACGGAGACGGTGGAGTTTCCCGTAACCTTCGGTGACTTCGTCAAGTTGTACGAACGCTTTGCCAAGTGAGTCGCTGTGGGAGTCGATAAACGCCGCGGGCACCCCTCCCGGGCGGCTCTCCTGCATCCGCTACGCCATTCCGCTCGCTGAGCTCGCGCACGCCACCAGTTTCTGCGGCCGGCTCGAGGAGTTGCGCGACCGGAGCG
>DASQRV010000050.1:0-5276 GCA_035642735.1 Steroidobacteraceae bacterium | reverse complement strand
CAAGATCGGACGCATTCCTACCGTGCGGGAAGCACGCGTCACGCTCACCTTCGACCCGCCGTGGAACCAAAGCATGATGTCCGAGGCAGCGCGGTTGCAGACCGGGATGTTCTGAGCGCACGGGCGCGGCATTCGAATATGAGTCTGCGGTGGATCGACGTGGGTGCCGCCGACGCGGTCAGCGAGACGGCGCCGCTCGCCGTCACGCTTGACGGCGAGCATCTGGTCATCGTGCGCTGCGGCGCCGAGCTGTACGCGGTCGAAGACCGCTGCACGCACGATGGTGAGTCCCTCGAGGGAGCCGAGGTGGAGGACTGCCAGATCATCTGCCCGCGCCATTTCTCGCACTTCTGCCTGCGCACCGGCGAAGCGCTCACCCCGCCCGCCTACGAGCCACTGCGCACCTACCGCGTGCGCGAGCAGGACGGCCGGCTCCTCGTGGCGGAGCCGCCCGAATGAAGCGGCTGACGCTGATGCGTCACGCCGATGCGCGTTGGCAGGATGCGAAACTCTCGGACCTCGAGCGGCCGCTGAATCGCCGCGGCAGCGTGGCGGCCGAGGCAATGGCGAAGCGCCTCCTCGAGCTCGAGCTCGTTCCGGACCTGCTGCTGGTGAGCCCCGCGCGCCGCACCCGGCAGACTGGCGAGATCGTGGCGCGCCAGCTGTCGCTCCCGGCGCGCCTGGTAATGTCCGAGGAAGCGCTGTATCTCGCGAGCGCCGCGGACCTCCTGAAGGCGGTGCAGGCGACCGGGCCGCGCGTCCAGCATCTGCTGGTGATCGCTCACAACCCTGGCGTATCGGAGCTGGTACAGCAGCTGGTGCCCGAGGCGGAAGCGGGCGGACTTGGCACGGCGGCGCTGTGCTCGATGGCCTTCGAGACCCCGCACTGGACCGCGATCGGTGTCGCCGCAGTCCAGGACGTACTGCGCGAGACGCCCCGCGCCCGCGGACTCTTCGGCCTCTTCGGCTGAAGCAGCGACGTCCGGGTGCTCAGCACTCCGGCACGTTGACCGCAAGACCTCCCTGCGAGGTCTCCTTGTAGATGGTGGACATGTCGGCGCCCGTCTGGCGCATGGTGGCGATCACCTGATCGAGGGATACTTTGTGTGTGCCATCCCCGCGCATGGCGAGCCGCGCGGCATTGACGGCCTTGACTGCGCCCATGGCGTTGCGCTCGATGCAGGGGATCTGCACCAGCCCTGCCACCGGGTCGCAGGTGAGTCCGAGGTTGTGCTCCATGCCGATCTCGGCGGCATTCTCGACCTGCTCGTTGGTCCCCTGGAGCGCCGCGACGAGCCCGGCGGCGGCCATGGAGCAGGCGACGCCCACTTCCCCCTGGCAACCCATCTCGGCGCCCGAAATGGAGGCGTTGCGCTTGTAGAGCATGCCTATCGCGGCCGCGACCAGCAGGAAGCGGATGACTCCGGCGTCATTCGCGCCCTCCTCGAAGCGGCGGTAGAAGTGCAGGACCGCGGGCACGATGCCGGCCGCGCCGTTGGTCGGTGCGGTCACCACGCGCCCGCCGGCGGCATTCTCCTCGTTCACCGCGAGGGCATAGGCGTTGACCCAGTCCATGACATCGAGGGGCTTCACGGTCGCGCACTCGGTCAGCATCCGGTAGAGACGCGGTGCGCGCCGGCGCACTTTCAACACGCCCGGCAGAACCCCGCTCTGGTGAAAGCCGCGCTCGACGCAGGCTTGCATCACCTTCCACAGCTGCAGGAGCTTCGCGCGCACCTCGGCCTCGCTCGCCCAGGCGCGCTCGTTGCCGAGCACCAACTCGAAGATCTCGAGGCCATGCTCGCGGCACAGGGCAAGCAGCTCCGCGCCCGAGCTGAACGGGTATGGCGGTGCGGTACGAGCGTGCGTCCCGGCCGCCTCCGCCTCGTCGCCGCGCACGATGAAGCCGCCGCCGACCGAGTAGTAGTCCGTCTCGCGCAGCACACGCTGCGCTGCGGCGAGCGCGGTGAAGCGCATGCCGTTGGAGTGCCGTGGCAGCCGCTCGTGCTGCATGAAGAGGAGCTGCATCGGCTCATCGAAGGCGATCTCGTGCCTGCCGAGGAGCTTCAGGCGGCCGGTTTCGCGGATGCGCCGCACCGTCGCCTCGATGTGATCCGGATCGACGCTCTCGGGCTCCGCCCCCTCGAGGCCGGCGAGGATGGCACGATCGGTGCCATGGCCCAAACCGGTGAGCGCGAGTGAGCCGTAGAGACGCACCGCGATCTCCTGTGTGGCGTCGAGGAGACCATCGCGCGCGAGGCCCGCGGCGAACTCCCGTGCCGCGCGCATCGGGCCCATGGTGTGTGAGCTCGACGGACCGATGCCCACCTTGAAGATGTCGAAGACGCTTAAGCTCATGACTCAACCCGGCAGCCGCCGGCGGTAGATGTCGCGGGACAATGGGGGCGCACACGGCAGTCTGCAACGTGCGACTGCCGCCGACATGCTTTGTGGCGACCTCCGACGGCTCAAAAGCGACCGGCCGCAGCGGCCGGGCGGCCTGCCGTGTTGGGTCCACGCCGGTGGGCGGGCGGCGCTGGTCCCGGAGCCCTATAATCCAGCCTTATGAATCAAGCCTTTCTCGCGCGGCTCACGAGCGACCTCGCCAGCCTGCGCGATCAGGGACTCTACAAGAGCGAGCGGGTGCTCGCCGGCCCCCAGGGTGCGGTGGTGCACGCCGGCGATCGCGATGTCATCAACCTCTGCGCCAACAACTACCTTGGCCTCGCGAACCACCCCGGGGTGCGCGCCGCCGCAGCGCGTGCCCTGGAAGAGCTCGGTTACGGCATGGCCTCGGTGCGCTTCATCTGTGGCACGCAACAGATTCACAAGACGCTGGAGGCGCGCCTGGCGCGTTACCTCGGCAGCGAGGATGTGATCCTGTATTCCTCGTGCTTCGATGCCAACGGCGGGCTGTTCGAGACGCTTCTCGATGAGCGCGATGCCGTGATCTCGGATGCCCTCAATCACGCCAGCATCATCGACGGCATCCGCCTGTGCAAGGCGCAGCGCTACCGCTACGCCAACAGCGACATGGCGGAGCTCGAGCAGTGCCTGAAACAGGCGCAGGGGGCGCGCACCCGGCTCATCGCCACCGACGGCGTGTTCTCGATGGACGGTTTCATCGCGAAGCTGCGCGAGATCTGCGACCTCGCCGATCGCTACGACGCGCTGGTGATGGTCGATGACTCGCACGCCACCGGCTTCATGGGGCCGACGGGGCGCGGGACCCCCGAGCACTGTGGGGTCGCGCAGCGCGTCGACATTATCACCAGTACGCTCGGCAAGGCGCTCGGCGGCGGGAGTGGCGGCTTCGTGGCCGCCCGGCGCGAGGTCATCGAGTGGCTGCGGCAGCGCTCGCGACCTTACCTGTTCTCGAACAGCATTCCGCCGGTCGTGGCGGCAGCATCGCTCGCGGTGCTCGATCTCCTCGAGAACACCCCGCAGCTGCGGGCCCAGCTTTTCGACCACACTCGTTTCTTTCGGGCAGGGCTCGCCGCCGCTGGCTTCGATCTCAAGCCCGGCGAGCATCCGATCATTCCCGTCATGCTGGGAGATGCGGCACTTGCCGCCCGCATGGCGGATGCGCTGCTGGCACGCGGGGTGTACGTCATCGGCTTCTCGTACCCGGTGGTGCCGAAGGGTCAGGCGCGCATCCGCACGCAGATGTCCGCCGCCCTGACGCGCGAGCAGCTCGCGCAGGCTCTGGCAGCCTTCGAAGCCGTCGGCCGTGAGGTCGGCGTGCTGCGTTGAAAGGCACGCCTGTAAAGGCCGCTGGTCCGCCCCAATAAGGAGAACACCATGAAAGCACTCGTCAAGCAGGAGGCGAAGCCGGGCATTTGGCTCGAGGACATCCCCGAGCCGAAGGTCGGCCCCAACGACGTGCTGATCGAGATCGCCAAGACCGCGATCTGCGGCACCGACATGCACATCTACAACTGGGACACGTGGGCGCAGAACACCATCCCGGTGCCGATGGCGGTCGGCCACGAGTACTGCGGGCGCATCCTCGAGCTGGGATCCGAGGTCAGGGGCCTGAATAAGGGCGATCGCGTCTCGGGCGAAGGACACATCACCTGCGGCTATTGCCGCAACTGCCGCGCCGGCCGCCGGCACCTGTGTCGCAACACCGTCGGCGTCGGCGTCAACCGGCCGGGAGCGTTCGCCCAGTACCTGGCGATTCCGGCTTACAACACCTTCAAGCTCCCGGACTCGATCCCGGACGACATTGCCGCGATCCTCGATCCCTTCGGCAATGCCACCCACACCGCCCTCGCCTTCAACATGGTGGGCGAGGACGTGCTCATCACGGGGGCCGGGCCCATCGGCATCATGGCGACCGCCGTCGCCCGCTTCACGGGCGCGCGGCACGTCGTCGTCACCGACATCAACGACTATCGGCTCGAGCTCGCGCGCCGCATGGGCGCGACGCGCGCCATCAACGTCGAGCGCGAGTCACTCGATCAGACCATGAAGGAGCTCGGCATGCAGGAGGGGTTCGACGTGGGGCTCGAGATGTCGGGCAACGCCGCCGCCTTCCGCGAGATGCTGCGCACCATGCACCACGGCGGCTCGATCGCGATCCTCGGCATTCCGCCGGGCGAGATGGCCATCGACTGGAACCAGGTGATCTTCAAGGGCCTCACCCTGAAGGGGATTTACGGCCGCGAGATGTTCGAGACCTGGTACAAGATGGTGAGCATGCTGCAGAGCGGGCTCAAGCTCGAGCCCATCATCACCCACCATTTTCCCGTGCAGGAGTACCTCAAGGGCTTCGAGGCCATGGGGTCGGGGAAATCCGGCAAGGTGATCCTCGACTGG
Source organism: Steroidobacteraceae bacterium (assembly GCA_035642735.1). Lineage (GTDB taxonomy): Bacteria > Pseudomonadota > Gammaproteobacteria > Steroidobacterales > Steroidobacteraceae > 13-2-20CM-66-19. The sequence goes on along the minus strand of DASQRV010000050.1, from coordinate 455 downwards.
TCGACGCTGTAGCCGCCCGCGCGGGGCGAGACTAGAATCAGCCACCAGGTGTTGGTTGGTGTCAGCTGGATCGCTTACGGTTCAGGCACGGTCTCTGGCTTACGGCTGATTGCGGCGCACCCCTCAGCCGGGTGAACCGCGCGGAATTCTCAGACCACCTACGTTTTGAAGCGGAACGTGCCGTGGATCAGCGAGGGCTCCGGGATGGTGTTGCAGTCAACTCTGCGCAGAGGCAAAGGCGGCAAGGGCGCGGCAATCTCGATCTTGTCTTTGCGCTGACCGGCGTGTTGGTGGGACTGCCGCGCGTCGCCTCCGCGGTTCCGAGTTTTGCGAGCCAGACGGGTCTGCCCTGCGCGCAGTGCCACGTCATGGCCTTCGGTCCGCAACTCACCGAGTACGGCCGGCAATTCAAGCTCAATGGGTATACCTTCAGAAAGCAGGATGGCGGACTGACC
>DASQRV010000049.1:0-3491 GCA_035642735.1 Steroidobacteraceae bacterium | reverse complement strand
GCCGAAACCCAGCGCAAGGAGAGCGACCGCAACCAGCAGGCGATCCTGCGCCTGCTCGATGAGCTCTCGAGCCTCGCCGACGGCGACCTCACCGTGCAGGCCACGGTGACCGAGGACATCACCGGCGCGATTGCCGATTCGATCAACTATGCGGTCGATGCGCTGCGCGGGCTGGTCACCACCATCAACGCCTCCGCCATCCAGCTCGATTCCGCGACGCGCCAGACACAGGCTCTCTCGCAGCACCTCGCCAAGGCCTCGGGCGCGCAGTCGAAGCAGATCGCCTCCGCCACCGAGTCCGCTGCCAGCATGGCCGCCTCGGTGGAGGAGGTCTCGGGCAACGCCGAGCGCGCGGCCGATGTCGCGCGCCATTCGGTGGAAGTGGCGCACAAGGGTGGCGATGCGGTACGGCGCACCATCGATGGCATGAACACCATCCGCGAGACCATCCAGGAGACCAGCAAGCGCATCAAGCGCCTGGGCGAGAGCTCACAGGAGATCGGCAACATCGTCGAGCTGATCAACGACATCGCCGAGCAGACCAACATCCTGGCGCTGAACGCCTCGATCCAGTCCTCGATGGCCGGCGATGCCGGCCGCGGCTTCGCGGTGGTGGCGGACGAGGTGCAGCGCCTCGCCGAGCGCGCCGCCAACGCCACCAAGCAGATCGAGGTGCTGGTACGCACCATCCAGACCGATACCAACGAGGCGGTGGTATCGATGGAGCGCAGCACTACGGATGTGGTCGGCGGCGCGCTGCTCGCCGAGAACGCCGGCGCTGCGCTCGGTGAGATCGAGCAGGTCTCCAATCAGATCGCGAGCCTGGTGCAGAACATCTCCGGCAGTGCCCGTCAGCAGACCGGCGCCGCGCAGAACATCGCCCGCAACATGAAGGTGCTCAAGGAGATCAGTGCCCAGACCGCCGAATCCACGCAGGCGACCTCGATCGCCATCGCCAAGCTCGCGGAGCTCTCGGCCGGACTGCGCAAGTCCGCCGCCGGCTTCCGCCTGCCCAGTGGCGCCGCGGCCGACCGCGCCGGCTCGAGCGGCATGGTGCGGCGCCTCGAGGACGCCACGCTGAACACCGCCAAGGTGCGGCAGATCGCGTCCCTCGGCGGCTCCTAGCCCAGCCGCTCGCGAAAGCACGACATGCCTGAAGTCGCTTCCCAGACGTTCGAGCTCGTTGGTCGCGAGGTCAACACGACGCTCGCGGCCGCGCGCGGCGCGCTCGAGAGCTACGTCGAGCAGCCCGACAACGCAGCCCTCCTCGAGCAATGCGCGCAGGATCTGCACCAGGTGCAGGGCGTGCTGCGGATGCTGGAGATCTACGGCGCAGCGCTGCTCGCCGAGGAGATGGAGCACGTCGCTCAGTACCTGCTCGCCACCCACTCGGAGCGCAAGAGCCAGGCGGAGAGTCTCGACGCGCTGATGCGCGCCATGGTGCAGCTGCCCTCCTACCTCGAGCGCGTGCTCGCCGGTGGGCGTGATCTCGCGCTCGTTCTGCTGCCGCTTCTGAACGACCTGCGCGCCGTGCGCGGCCACGCGCTGCTCAGCGAAGGCACGCTGCTGCTGCTGAATCTCAAATCGGACAAGCAGGCACAGCCCATCGCCGGCACTCCGGGGGAGCCCCCGCTCACGGTCGAGCAATGGGCACGGCGGCTGCGCGCTCGCTACCAGACCGGCCTCATCGGCTGGATCCGCGGTGAGCGCACCGAGCAGAACCTCGAGGTCCTCGGCGCCGTTTCGCGCAAGCTCGAGCAGATCGCCACCCGCCAGCCGGTGTTCCAGCTGTGGTGGGTGGTCGGTGCGGTCATCGAGGCGCTGCAGCAGAACGGGCTCGAGAGCGGACAGTCCGTGAAGCGCCTGCTCGGCCTCGCCGATCGCGAGATCCGCCGCCTCTACGAGCAGGGCGAGGCGCGCTACGCCCAGTCCCCGCCCGTGGAGCTGCTCAACAATCTCCTTTACTACGTCGGCCGCGCCGAGTCCTCGGGCGGCCGGGTGAGCGCGGTACGCAACTCGTTCCGACTGGCGGAGCTGCTGCCGGTCGATGAGAGCATCGAGCAGGAGCGCGAGAGTCTCTCCGCGCCCTCCGTGAAGCTCATGCAGACCGTCGCTGCCGCGATCCGCGAGGACCTCGGCAAGGTCAAGGACGTGCTCGATATCTTCGTGCGCCGTGGTGCCGGCCAGCCGCAGGAGCTCGCCTCCCAGGTCGAGCTGCTGCGCAAGATCGGCGACACCCTCGGGGTGCTGGGCCTCGGCGACTTGCGTGCCCGCGTGCAATCCGAGACCGGCCGGCTGGGCAAGATCGTCGCCGGTACGCTGCGCGCGGATGAGGCGACGCTGGTGGATATCGCCGCGACGCTCATCGCCGTGGAGGACAAGCTCGACGACGGCCTGGTCGGCATGATCCTGCCGCCGAAGGATGCCGATCTTCCGCAGGCGGACACCGACACCGAGTTCCAGCAGGTGCAGGCCGCGGTGCTGCGCGAGTGCATTGTTAATCTCCAGCGCATCAAGGAAGCGATCGTGCAGAGCGTCGGCGGCACGCTCGATGCCGGCGGCCTCGATTCCTGGCAGGACCTGATGCGCGGTATGAAGGCGGGGCTGCTGCTGCTCGGCAAGGCGCGCGCGGTAGAGGTCATCGAAGCGATCACCGGGCAGCTGCGACGTGTCATGCAGCCGGGCGTGCACGTGTTGCCGCCGGGCTTCGTCGATCGCCTCGCGGATGCCATCGTGAGCGTCGAGTACTACATGGAGACGCTCCAGTCGGGCCGCGCCGATCCCTGGTACATGCTCGACAATGCGCAGGCCTGTGTGCAGGCGCTGGAGCAGCAGCCGACGCCCTCCCCGCCGACGGTGCCGGCGCTCGAGGATGGCGCCTTCGGCAAGACGGTGCAGATCCCGAGCGTCGCGGCGGCAGACGCCAGCGGCCGGCCGGATGCGCGTGCGGCCTCGGCCGCGGCGCCCACGCTCGCCGCCTCAGCGCCCAAGGCGCCCAAGGTCGAGTACGCCGACCCCGAGCTGATGAAGCTCTTCATCGAGGAAGCCCACGAAGAGCTCGGCAAGATCCAGCACGGCTTCCCGGTGTGGGACCAGAATCCGCTCGAGCGCGACTCGCTGGTCACGGTGCGCCGCTGCTTCCATACCCTCAAGGGCAGCGGCCGCATGGTCGGGGCGCGCGATCTCGGAGAGTTCGCCTGGTCGATCGAGAATCTCCTGAACCGCCTGCTCGACAACACACTGACACGCTCTCCGGCGATCCTCGACACACTGCGCGCGGCGGTGGCGGCGCTGCCGGAGCTCATCGCGCAGCTCGAGAGCGGCACGCCGGTCCGCGCCCAGATCGCTGCGATTTCCTCGCGCGCCCACGCTCTCGCGGCCGGCCGTGGCACCGCGCGGGTGGAGGCGGAAGACGAGGCGGCCGGTGAGGCGGCGCCCGGCACCTACACGCTCTCCGGAAGCACCATCGGCCGCCTGGTCAAGCCCGCGCC
>DASQRV010000048.1:0-2845 GCA_035642735.1 Steroidobacteraceae bacterium | reverse complement strand
CGACCAGCTGGCATCGAGCACCGACTTCGCCATGCTGGTCCTGGCGAGTCTGCTGGCATTCACGTTGCCGACGCAGATGCGGCGGTTCTCGCGCGCGAGCCGTGTAGACAGCTCGTGCAGGAAGTGCTTGCGGCTATTGGCGATCTTGGCGTTGATCGCCCGCGCTCTCACCTTTCGGCCGGCGCGTTGCGCGCTGGCGAGTTTCGCAGCGTAGCGGGCGAGGTGGCGCGGATTGGCGATCTTCTCGCCACTCGAGAGCACCGCGAGATCCTTCAATCCGAGGTCGATGCCGATCTCGCCCGCGCCGCAATCCCGGCGCTCGGCGACCTCGACCTGGAGATTGAGATACCAGCGTCCCCGGGCATCCTGCGCGAAGCTGCCACTTTTGATCGTCCCGTCCACCCGACGGCTCAACCACAGCCGATAGCGGCGCTTGAGGAACATCACGCGACCACCATCCAGGCGGATCGCGCGCGCAGCTTGGAATGGAATCCACCCGAGCGAGCGCCGGCCGCGCCATCTGGGTCGGCGGCGCAGAGCATCGCGCGAGTGAGCGAACTGCTTGCAGACCGCCTGAACGGTATCGGAGTGGAGCCCCAGATCCCGCGAGCTGCCGTGTGTGAGGTTGATCAAATCAAAGCCGCTCGGCCAGAGCCTGCTCCAACGACGGGCCGCCTCCTGCGTTTCCCCGCAGAAGTTCCAGACGAGATTGACCGCGCGGGCCTGGCGCGAGAGCTCCTGCGCCGCTCCACTCGTTGCCTTGAGGCGATAACGGTAGGTCAGAATCATGCGGCTACGGTAGTTGCTATGCGCAGCCTATACCAGAGTCCAGACGCGAGAGACACAGTGTTTCTGCCCTCATCGTTCACTTTGTCGGTGTCACGAAGCATCGGCGGAAAGTGCTCGACGCCGTGGCGCTCGAGTGACTTAAGACGCACGCTACACGGCTGTTCGCGAAGATGGACTGCGTGCTGCTCGCTTGGGATGGCGAGGCGGACCAGCTGCACTTGCTCATTGAGCATCCGCCGAAGCTATCGGTTTCGGCACTCGTCAACGCCTTCAAAGGCACCTCGAGCCGGGGGCTGCGCAAGGCTCGCTCGGACATCGCCACAGGTTACTGCGATGAGGTTCTCTGGTCGTCGAGGTGTTTCGCGGCATCCACGACATGCGAGAAGGGCAAGCGTTATCCTCACAAGCAATGCGCCTCCTCCTCGACCTGAAGGACTAGGTTTCCGGCGCGGAGAATTTCGATGAGCCGCACGAACGCAGAATTGTCAAACCAGCCCGCTGAGCTCGTTGACTACAATCTGTTCAGCAGCCACTCAGCGCTCAGCGACGCGCTCGTGCGTGAGGGCGCGGCGCACGAGCAGGCGAGGCTCACGGCACTCGGCGAGCGTCTCGGCAGCGCGACGATGTTCACACTCGGCGATGCGGCCAACCGCAACGCCCCGCAGCTGCGCGCCTACGATCGCTCCGGCGCGCGTCTCGATGCGATCGAGTTCCACCCCGCGTGGCACGAGCTCATGCGGCGCCTGGTCGCGGAAGGGCTGCACACCGGCCCGTGGGCGCAGCCGCACCCGGGCGCGCACGTGGCGCGCGCGGCCGGCTACATGATGTGGGCGGAGGTCGAGAACGGCACGCAGTGCCCGGCCACCATGAGCTACGGGGCGGTGCCGGCGCTCGCGCGGCACGCCGATACGTTCGCGCCGTGGCTGCGGCTGCTGCTGTCGCGCGAGTATGATGCCGCGTTCGCGCCCGCGGCCGAGAAGCGCGGCGCGCTCATCGGCATGGGCATGACCGAGCGCCAGGGGGGCTCGGATGTACGCACCAACACGACGCGCGCCCAGCCGGTGAATGGCGCGGGTCCGGGCCGCGAGTATCGGCTCCGCGGCCAGAAGTGGTTCTTCTCCGCGCCGATGTGCGATGCCTTCCTGGTGCTGGCGCAGGCCGCGGGCGGGCTGTCGTGCTTTCTGGTGCCGCGCTTCCGGGCGGACCGCAGTCCCAACGCCCTGCGCCTGCTGCGCCTGAAGGACAAGCTCGGCAACCGTTCCAACGCTTCCGCCGAGGTCGAGTTCGACGATGCCTGCGGGCTGTTGGTGGCCGAGGAGGGGCGCGGTATTCCTGCCATTCTCGAGATGGGGGTATACACGCGGCTCGACAACGCCATCGGCTCGGCGGGACTCATGCGCCAGTGCGTCTCGCAGGCGATCCATCATGCCCGCGGGCGGCGCGCGTTCGGGCGGCTGCTGAGCGAGCAACCACTGATGCGCAACGTGCTCGCCGACCTCGCACTCGAGTGCGAGGCGGCGGTCATGATCACCATGCGCCTCGCCCGCGCATTCGATGCGCAGCAGGATGAGGAGGCGACGCTGCTGCGCCGCGTGCTGACACCGGTGGTCAAGTACTGGGTCTGCAAGCGCGCGCCGGGGGTGTGCGCCGAGGCCATGGAAGTCCTCGGCGGCAACGGCTATATCGAGGATTGGCCGATCGCGCGGCGCTTCCGCGAGTCGCCGTTGAACTCCATCTGGGAGGGCTCGGGCAACATCATGTGTCTCGACGTGCTGCGGGCGCTCGCGCGCGAGCCGGCGACGCTCGAGGCCCTCGAGACCCTGCTCGAGGGCGCGGCCGGGCGCGATGCGCGCTACGACCGCTACCGTGCGGCGCTCTCGGCCGACCTGGGCGATGCGAGCGACAGCGAGCTGCGTGCCCGCGACCTGACCCAGCGCATCGCGCTCGCCACGCAGGCGGCGCTGCTCCTTACCCACGGTCCGGCGCCCTCCTGCGAGGCTTTCCTCGCCTCGCGCCTCGCCGCCGGCCCGCCCGCGGCGTTCGGCACGCTGCCGCC
>DASQRV010000047.1:0-2072 GCA_035642735.1 Steroidobacteraceae bacterium | reverse complement strand
GCCTTCGGGCCGGCGCTCGCGGTGGTGCTGCTCCTCATCTACTGGGTGGTGCCGGAGCGGCGCATGTTCCTCTACTTCACCGCCGGGCTCGTCGCTTTCGTGTTGGTCCTGACACTCGCCGGCGTGCTGCTGGTCGCGCTCGCGGGCCGGCTGCGTGGCCGCGTCGGGGTCGCGTGGCGTTTCGGCGTCGCCAACCTGAGCCGGCGCCGCGCCGAGAGTGTCGTGCAGCTGGTGGCCTTCGGCACCGGCATCATGGTGCTGCTGCTGTTGTCCATCCTGCGCACGGATCTGAACAGCGACTGGCGGCGCACCCTGCCGCAGAACCTGCCCAACTACTTCTTCGTCAACATCCCCCCTGAGGCGCGCGCCGAGTTCGTGAGCTTCCTCGAGGCGCAGGGGGCGCGCACCACGCGCATGCTGCCGATGATCCGTGGACGGCTGATCGCCATCAACGGTCGCCCCATCGAGAGCATCCATGGCCCGCGCGGCGAAGACAACTTCGCGACGCGTGAGCAGAACCTGACGTGGGCCGCGGAGCTCGGGCCCGACAACCGCGTCGTCGCCGGCCGCTGGTGGGACGCCGCCGATGCCGGCCGGCCGCTGGTCTCACTCGCCAGCGAATTCCAGGAGGCGCTCGGCCTCAAGGTCGGAGATCAGTTGACCTTCGATATCGCCGGCGAGACGCGCGAGGTGACGGTTGCGAGCATCCGCAAGGTGAAGTGGGATACCTTCCAGCCGAATTTTTTCATCGTCTTTCCTCCCGGGGTGCTCGAGGGCGCCGCCGGCACTTATCTGACGAGCGCCTATTTCACACCGGGCGCCGCCCGCTCGCTGGCGCAGCTCGCGCACCGCTTCCCGAGCGTATCGATCTTCGACATCGATGAGCTGCTCGGTGAGGTGCGCGCCGTGCTCGACAAGGCGGCGCTTGCGGTACAGAGTGTCTTCGTCTTCACCCTGCTCGCCGGGCTGACGGTGCTGCTGGCGGCGGTACAGTCGAGCCGTGACGAGCGCCGCTACGAGAGCGCCATGTTGCGGACCCTCGGCGCGAGTCGCGGCACGGTCGTGCAGGGTGTGCTCGCGGAGTTCGCCACTCTCGGCAGCCTCTCGGGACTGCTCGCCGCATTCGGTGCCTCGCTGGCGGCGTATTTCCTCACCACGCAGTGGCTCGAGCTACACTACGTGTTCGAGCTTCTGCCGTGGCTCGAGGGCGTGCTCGGCGGGGCGCTGTTGGTGGCGGCGGGCGGTTGGCTCGCGACGCGCAGTGTCGTCGCCCAGCCGCCGCTCACGACGCTGCGCGCCTGAGCTCAGTGCTGTATGCCGATCGTGACCCAGGAATCCGGCTGCGGCTGGCCGCGCCAGTCGAGGCCTTCGAGCGTCAGCTGGTAGTTGCCGGGACCGAGCGCTGAGCTGTTGAGCGCAATGCGCAGATGCCCGTTCGAGTCCTTGTCGAGGCCGCTGATGACCGCCACGCGCCCCTGGTCGATGCGGTCGATGGTGATGCGGAAGGTGTGATACGGGGAGCGCGACTCGTCGATCTTCAGGTCGGCGAGCTGTGCGCCGCCCGCGCCGCCACCGATGGTGATCGCTGGCGAGTTGGATGCGCCCGAGCGGCTCGGCAGCAGGCGAATCTCGCGCGTGCTGGTCGCGGGATCGAGCGCGCGTTCACTGTTCTGCTTTTGCAGCTCGGCCATGCGGTGGCTCTTGCTGCTGTTGCTCGCCGCGAGCCCGGCGAGCGCCATCCCGAGCACGACGACGGCGCCGGCGAGCGCGAGAGTGACCCCGGGCCTCTGCCATGCCGGGCGCGGGGCCTCCTGCCACGGCTCGGGCTTGCCGGCGGCTTCGAGGAGCCGCAATCCGGCGTTGACCCGCTCGGGCAACCCGAGCTGATCGAGCATTTCCGGGTGATCGTGACAGTAGCGCTCGAACTCGGTGGCGGCCTTCAGCGGCAGCCGCCCCGAAAGGTAGCGCTCCACCACCTGGTTGCGCGCGATGAAATCCCGGTCCATCGCCGGGGCGGGTGGCACGACGTTCGCGGCGGCTGGCGGCGCAGGCGCTGCGGCCGGTGGATCGAA
>DASQRV010000046.1:0-5472 GCA_035642735.1 Steroidobacteraceae bacterium | reverse complement strand
AGGATCTGCATGGGACCGTTGAAGATCAACCTCAGCCAGGCCTTCGCCGGCCAGAAAGTTGGCGTCAAGCAAGTCGAAGAGAAGATCTGGCTGGTGAGCTTTATGCAGTACGACTTAGGCTTCTTTGATCACGAGACATGCCGGATAGAGAGCGCCGAAAACCCCTTCGCGGCGAAACTGTGTCTCCGGTATGAACTGTCACCTGTGTCTTCGGAATAGACCCCAGAAACGGTGGCGCGCCCGAGTAGAGTCGAAGTGATCTTTGCGGCGCGGTTCCAGGAAGTCCCGAGAAGTCGCATTCGCTGAAGCTTTTCATCCTGCGCTACACTCGCGCGGCTCGTGTGAGAGACGTGGTTCCTCAGTGCTCGCTGGGGGCCATAGAATGTATAGAAATGCGGCCGGTGTTGCCAAAGCCGACCCGAACGTCGACCGGGTGCTCGGGTGCTACAGTGACCTGTAGTGATTGCATTTCGGCTTCCGTAGCAGCTAATGGCCCGCACTTACCACCACCGCCCTCTTCCTCTGTGACAGAGACAACGTGTTTGCCCGGCGGAAGATGCAATGTCACCCTCTCGGATGCGCGCAGAAGGGCAACCGGCTGCCCGGCGACTCGGACCTGAAGAGTACATTTCTCCCATCCGGCGTCCCGCTTGACGGAGACAACCCCGGTGCCCGGCGCAGCCTCAAGGTAGGCGGGCGCGAGGATTCGCTCCGGCGGCGGGGGGTGCGTATCCGAGTCAGGTACGGGATGGGTTGCAGGACAACCACCCACCACTATCAGCATCCCTGTCACCCAAACGACGCGCAAGCGGGTCATCGTTGAAATGGCAAGCACGATGCACACCTCTGCAAGGCTGTGGCGCGGCTCCAAAGTCTGCTTACACGCGGGGAGTTACGCAATCGTGGACCGCACGTAGCCAAGACTACATACCTCGTTAGCTGTAACAAGAGAGAGAAGCGCTGCGCTGCGGGGAGTCCGAGCAGCCGATCAGCGTTGAAGGCTCGGGAGCTGGGACGCATCTAACATCTAACATCTCTGTGTCGTCGCTTTCGCAGACGAACATGCGAATTACTGCAAGAAATCTCCTAACTTCCTGATCTTGAAGTGAGAATTCTGGCGCGCCCGACTGGATTCGAACCAGCGACCTGCAGCTTCGGAGGCTGCCACTCTATCCAACTGAGCTACGGGCGCGTTGGGGCGGGCGATCATAAGCGAGGCTGACCTGCGCACGCCATCGGAGACCCCTTTGAGCAAGAAATGAACAGAATTCGCACGTATGCGCAGGCACGGGCGAGGCAGATTATTTCAGCATGCTTCAGGCCCACGGATGGCCGTAGCCGGGCCAGGGATGGCCGACTTTGCCGTTATCACGTGCAGCATTAACCCCCTGTGATGCGCGTGAACCGTGGCCGGCGGCTTCCGCCGCCGGCCATCTTATCGGGTTGGGGCACTCAGCCGGACATCGAATTTCGAAAGCTGCGCGGAGTCATCGCCGTGAGCCTGCGAAAGATGTTCGAGAAATGGCTCTGATCGGCGAACCCTACGGCACCGGAGACCTCGCCGACGGTGAGATCCGATTCGGTCAGCAGTCCTTTGGCGCGCTCGATCCGTGCCCGCAGAACGTACTCGCGCGGCGTGACCCCGACGCTCTTGCGGAACTGCCGGTGGAAGTGGAAGCGACTGACCCCGGCAACGTTCGCCAGATCATCGAGGCTGATGGGGCCGCCGAGCCTTGCATCGATGTACGCCACCACGCGCCGCAGCTTGTAGCGGGGTAAGCCGCTCCCCATCGCCGGGACCGCCGGCAGGGTGCCGGGGAACTTCACGATCGTGCCGATACGCTCGTCATCCGCGATCACCGCCTCGAGCCACTGGCCCCGCAACCAGAATGGCATCTGCGCGGCGCCGGCCTCGGGGCCCGCGCAGTCATCCAGCGCCACGACGCGCGTGAAAAGCGTCTCATCGTCCGTGGCACAGAGCGACGCCAGAGCCGAGCGGGCACGGGCGTCCGCGGTGACCAACCGCCCGCGGCGGTCGAACAGCATGAGGCCCGTGGTGCTGCGGCGTGAGAGCATCGCGAGCGCATATTCCAGCAGCCGCTTGCGCCGCAGCTCCTCGCGCTCCGCCAGCGCCGCGCACACACCGTTCGCGGTGGCCAGCACCAGCGGAAGCCAATGCGGATCGAAGGCACCGCTCGGACCCCCCACGGAGAGCGCGCCGAGCAGACTGTCATCGACCGGATCGCGCACGACGCTCGCCGAGCAGCTCCAGCTCTGGTGCTCGCGGCAATAGTGCTCGGGTCCGTGAATGTGCAGCAGCGGCTCGCCTAGATAGAGCGAGGTGCCGATGCCGCAGGTGCCGCGCGCGGACTCGCTCCAGGTGCTGCCGGGCGAGAGCCCGATACCGTCCGCGTCGGCGAGCGCGTTGTCATCGCCGTCGGTGCGCAGTACCACTCCGGCGGTGTCCGCCAGAATCAACATCGTCCCGCAACCACTCAGCGCCGTCTTCGCCTGCGCCATGACGGTACGGCTCGCGTCGAGCAGTTCCTGGCGCCGCCCAGTTCTCGAGCGTCCCGGCTCTGCGCTGCGGACCGCGCGCGGCAGGACCGGGTCGACTCCGCCGCGCAGAGACCGCTGCCAGGATTCCTCGATCACCGGACGAACGCCGCGCGGCACGCGGTCCTCACCGCGCTGGAAGCGCACGAGGGCCGCCCGGATGGCAGGGTCGTCACCCGCGAGGGTACGAAAGTTGCTGACAAACACCGGCGTCGAACCCCCTGCTGTTGAGACTGTCGAGCTTCAGCTGCGCATCGCGCGAGGACGCAGCCCGATGCCGTGCGCGGCTCGGAGGCCAATAAAATAACACGGTAAATCGAGTATTTTTGAAATGAACTGTCGGTATACAGTGTTTGATATATCAGGGTTTCGCGCCTGTCGGGTTAGAGCATGCCGAACGCGCACTGCGTCGGTGCGCACGGCGGTGCGGGGCCGCGGCCGGCCGGGGTGACCGCGCTCTTTGCGGGCCGATCGTTGGCGTGACGCGGTCCCGCGCGCCCGGCGCGTCCACGCTCTACTTACGGGCCCGGGAGCCGAACCGCTATACTCCGCCGCCGTTTCCGCGGGCCGGGCCATCAGGTTTCATCGTGAGCAGCAACCAGGACACCCACTTCTTCAACGTTTTCAGCCTGGTGATCGCGCTGCTGGCGGCGGTCGCCATCGGGCTGTTCGCGCTCGCGCGGATCGTCGCCAGCCACACTCAGGACCGACAGGTGCTGACCGAGGCCGACTACGCCAAGAACGTCGCGGCGCGCATCGCCCCGCCGAGCGCGGAGGCGATCGCCGGGCACGACAACTCGGCGCTCGCCATCAAGGCCGCGGGTCCTGCCGCTGGCGGCAGTGCCGAGGTAGCGATACCGAAGAATGGCACCGAGCTCTTCGAGCAGACCTGCAGCACCTGCCATGCGCAGGGGATCGCCGGAGCGCCCCGCGCGGGCGACAAGGCGGCCTGGGGCCCCCGGATCGCCCAGGGCAAGGCAGTGCTCTACGACCATGCCCTCCACGGCTTCACCGGCAGCGCCGGAGTCATGCCCCCCAAGGGCGGTCGCACCGACGTGTCCGACGACCTGATCAAGCAGGCGGTCGACCACATGGTGCAGATGGCGCAGTAGCGCGGCGTTCATCGAGGCAGCGCAGCCTCAGCGCCTCGCCGATGTGGCCGGCGGTGACGACGGGAACGCCCGCCAGATCGGCGATCGTGCGCGCGACTTTCAGCACCCGCTGCCGGGCCCGTCCCGAGAGTCCGAAACGTTCCATCGCATTCGCGAGCAGCCGCTCGGCGACCTCATCCGCCCGGCACCAGCGCTGCACGGCCGCATCGGTGAGCCGCGCGTTGCAGGTACCCTGGCGCTCGAGCTGCACGGCGCGCGCACGGGCGACGCGCTGCGCGGCCGCTGCCGTGGTCTCGACGTGCTCGCTCGCGGCCGCGGTGAACTCACGTGCCGCGAGGCGCGGTACCTCGACCTGCATGTCCAGTCGGTCCAGCAACGGCGCGGAGATCCGCCCCCGGTAGCCGCGGACCTGTGCGGGCGTGCAGCGACAGTCCGCGGTGGCATCTCCGAGCCGCCCGCAAGGGCACGGATTCATCGCGGCAATGAGCTGGAACGCTGCGGGGTAGCGGTTCTGCAGTGCGGCCCGCGAGACGCACACCGAGCCGCTCTCCAGCGGCTCCCGTAGTGCCTCCAACGCGACGCGCGCAAACTCGGGCAGCTCATCGAGAAACAGAACGCCGAGGTGCGCGAGACTCACCTCCCCGGGAAGCGCACGCGCGCCACCACCGACGAGCGCGGTGGTCGAGCTGCTGTGGTGTGGCGCGCGGAACGGCCGCTGCCCGTATTGCTCCGGCGTGAAACCGCCGGTGCTCACCGCGGCAATCGCAGCCGCCTCGAGCGCTTCGCTCTCCGCGAGCGGCGGCAGCAGCCCCGGCAGGCGCTGGGCGAGCATGGTCTTGCCGGAGCCCGGCGGACCGACGAGCAGCAGGCTGTGCGCCCCCGCCGCTGCGATGACGAGCGCCCGCTTGGCAAGCCACTGTCCACGGACATCGGCGAGATCGAGGCGGGTCACCGCGCCGGCATCGCTGTCTGTCGCCGCGCGCCCGGGTGCCGGGTGCGGCGGCAACGGCGACACGCCACTCAGGTGCGCGCACACCTCGAGGAGGTGACTCGCGGCACGTACCTGTCTCGGTGCAGCCGCACAGGCCTCCGGGGCGTTGCCACACGGCACGACGAGCTCGTGACCCTGCCGTCGCGCGTGCGCGGCGGCGAGCAGGAGTCCGCGCACCGGTTTGAGCTCCCCCGTGAGCCCAAGCTCACCGTAGAACTCCCGGGGGCGCTCCTCGCCCTGTGCGCGTCCCCGCAGCTGTCCTGACGCGAGCAGGATGCCGAGTGCGATGGGCAGATCGAAGCGGCCGCCCTCCTTGGGGAGCTCCGCGGGCGCGAGGCTCACCGTGATGCGTCCCGCGGGAAATGTGAATCCGGAGTTGGTGAGCGCCGCGCGCACGCGCTCCTTGCTCTCCTTGATGACCGTCGCCGGGAGACCCACGATGCAGAAGGCCGGCAGTCCGCTGGCGAGACTCACCTCGACCTGAACCAGTGGCGCCGCCAGGCCGAGCTGCGCCCGGCAGGCCACCCTCGCCACCGCCACGCAAGCTCCCGGGCGCTCCGGGCAGGTCAGCGGCTGGGGTTGCTCGGGGCTGGCGCGCCGCTCTCGAGCGCGGTGAGGCGCGCCTCGAGCGCTTCGAGCTGGGCGCGCGTGCGCTCGAGCACCCGGGTCTGGGCGTCGAACTCGTCACGGCTCACCAGGTCGAGCTTGCTCAGCCGCTCACGCAGCACGGCGCGGAAGTTGGTCTCCAGGTCCGCCTGCATGCTGCGCAGCGCCGGTGGCACGCGCTCGAGCAGCTTGCGGGCGATCTCATCG
>DASQRV010000045.1:0-2799 GCA_035642735.1 Steroidobacteraceae bacterium | reverse complement strand
ACTACGAGGCCCTCTCGACCTTGTGGGCCGCCGAGTGCACCGCACCCGGAACAGACCTGCGTGGTGAAGCGTTCGTCAACCTCGAAGTACTCGGCCCCGTGCCTCATGGCCTTGTCGCGGAGCTGGGATCGAAGCTGCGACCAGCTGGCATCGAGCACCCGGCGGCGGTGCGTATCGCGCGAATGCGCGAACTCCTTGTAGACCGCCTGCACGGTATCGGAGTGGAGCCGCAGCTCGCGCGAGCTGCCGTATGTAAGGCTGATCAGGTCAAAGCCGCTCGGCCAGATCCTATCCCAACGACGCGCCGTCTCCTGAGTCTCGCCGCAGAAATTCCAGACGAGATTGACCGCGCGGGCCTGGCGCGAGAGCTCCTGCGCTGCTCCACTCGTTGCCTTGAGGCGATAACGGTAGGTCAAAATCATGCGGCTACCGTAGCTGCTATGCACAGCGTACACCACAATTCAGACGCGAAAGACACAGCGTTTCTGCTCTCATCGTTCACTTTGTCGGTGTCACGAAACATCGACGGAGAGTGCTCGACACCGCGGAGCTCGAGTGGCTTAAGACGCACCCTGCACGGCTGTTCGCGAAGATGGACTGCTTGCTGGCCGCTTGCGATCGCGAGCCGGACCAGCTGCACTTACTTATTGAGCATCCGTCGAAGTTGTCAGTTTCGGCACTCGTCAGCGCCTTCAAGGGCACCTCGCGCCGTGGGCTGCGCGAGGCCCGCTCGGACATCGCCACACGTTACCGTGATGATGTTCTGTGGTCGGCGGCCAATTCCGCCGCATCCACGGGCGGCGGTCTATTTGGAGAAGGGCAAGCAGTACGTCACGCAGTAACGCGTCTCCTCGTCGCGCTGAAGGCCGAGGTTTCCGGCCCGGAGAATTTCGATGAAACTCGCCGTCGAAGTGATCGGCTGGGCCGGTGCGGCCCTGATTCTCGGGGCCTACGCCCTGCTCTCAACCGGCAAGCTGCGCGCGGAGTCGGTGAGCTACCAGCTCATGAACGTACTCGGCGCGGCGGGATTCGTGGTGAACAGCGGTTGGAACGGCGCGCTTCCCTCGGCCGCGATGAACGTGATCTGGATCGGCATCGGGCTCTACGCCCTGCGCCGGGGCCGCCGGCCACAGATCAAGGCCGGCTGCGCCAGCTGATCACCCCGCGCGTGTGGCGCGCGGCGCGACGCGCAGGTGCCGAACGCGCGCGGCTGGCAATGCGGCCCGTGGCAACCGCCGGGGTCGTATGTTCTAGTACGCACCCATGTCGCCGCGCGTCCTGTGGATAGCGGTTGCCCTCCACAGCCGTGGGCTCGTGCGACTGCGCCGCGGCGAATACGATCAGGCGATCGTCGACTACACACGTGCCTTGAAATTGCAGCCTGATCTTGCCTGGTCGCATTACGGCCGCGGTGTCGCCGAATTACGAGAGGGCATGAAGGACCAGGGGCAGGCGGACATCGATGCCGCGATCAAATTGCAGCCCGATATCGCCGCTGAAGCGCGGCAGCGCGAAATCGGGCCCTGATGGGGGCCTTCGTTACAAAAGTGCGTAATCCGTCACGGCGGCGCTGGCTTCTGAAGTTCCCCTTCGACGCTTGAATACCAGTACAGTGGCGCCCTGGGCGTAGCTCGGCCTCGCGGTCTCCGCACGCCCCAAAAAATCATCGAAGATGATGAAGGTGCCCGAATGACACTGACGATACCTGCACGCCTTGCCGCGAGCGCCCTCACCTTCCTGGCCGTACTCGCGGGCTCGTCGGCCGATTCAGCGGTGCTGGCGGCGAAGCAGACGCAGGCGCGCGGGCCCGGGGCGGCGCAGCTGATGGCCTTTGGCGGACGCAACGCCGCGCAGCGGGCGAGCGCGAGCGCAGCCCGGCTCGATGCGTCGCTCGCCGACCTCTCCCGGCACCTGGACCGGGTGCGCACGGATCACGCGCTCGAGGATCTGCACTCGCTCAGCCCGGCGGCGCATTTCGTGCAGCGCGCCGGCGACGCCGTGCCTCTCATCGCGGTCGACGCAGTGACGCGCGGGGACCCGCAGCAGCTCAAGCAGGTCCTCGTCGGCCTCGGCCTGCAGCGCCCCTCGGTCTATGCCAACGACGTCGGCGGCTGGCTGCCGGTGAACCAGATCGCAGCTGCCGCCGCGCGCGCCGAGCTCGTCGCCATGCGCGCCTCCATGTGGCGCACGCGTGGGGTCGCGGAGACCTCGCAGGGCGACTTCGCCCAGCGCAGCGATGTGCTGCGATCGAATTCCGGCGGCCTGCTGACCGGCGCCGGGGTGAGGGTCGGCATCCTCTCCGACAGCTTCAACTGTTACGGCGTCTACGATAAACCCGGAAGCGGTGTACCCGCGAGCGGCGTGCGCGGTTACGCGATGTACGGCTTCGCCACCGACGATGCCACCTTCGACGAAACCAACGGTTATCTGCCGGCGACCGTCAGCGTGCTGGAAGAGGCGAACTGCATGCAATACGGGCAGCCGCTGCAGCTGCCGTTCGCCGACGAGGGCCGGGCGATGATGCAGATCGTTCACGACGTGGCACCCGGGGCAGCACTCTCCTTCTACACGGCCACCAACACCGAGGCGGATTTCGCCAACGGCATCGCCGCGCTGGCCACCGCCGGCGCCACCGTCATCGCGGATGACGTCGGATACTTCGACGAGCCCTTCTTCCAGGACGGCATCGTCGCGCAGGCGATCGATGCCGCCAACGCGAAGGGTGTCGCCTACTTCTCCGCGGCCGGGAACAACGGGCAGTTCTCTTATGAGAACAGCGCGCCGAGCTTCGCGACGGCG
>DASQRV010000044.1:0-4809 GCA_035642735.1 Steroidobacteraceae bacterium | reverse complement strand
CCCGCGGCGAGCGCCGAGACTTCCGGGCTGCGGCGCTTCTTCGGCGTGTTCATGGACGCGCGGGCCTATACCTCCCTCATTTATATGCTGCTGACGCTCGCGACGGGCGTCGCGTACTTCACGGTCGTGGTCACCGGGCTGTCGCTGTCGGTGGGCTTCGCCATCCTCATCATCGGCATCCCGTTCTTCCTTGCCTTCATCGGCGTTACCCGGGTCATTGCGCTCGGCGAAGGGCGGCTTCTCGAGGCCGTAACCGGCGAGCGCATGCCTCGGCGCCCGGTGCATCCGGGACCGTCAGCCTCATGGCTGACCCGGATCGGCGACATGCTCAAGGATGCGCGCACCTGGACCACGCTGCTCTACATGCTGCTGATGCTGCCGCTCGGGATCGTTTACTTCACGGTGGCGGTGACCGTCCTGTCGGTCGGGCTGGCGTTTACGGTCATGCCGTTCGTCTCGGTTGCTCAACACCTCGGATTGGCCGCGAACTTAACGCTGTTCTCCGACGATGCACGGAGCGGGGCCTTCGTGCTCGCCGAGCACTCGCTACTTGCCTCGCTGCTCCTGGGAATCGTGGGCGTGCTGCTGCTCACGCTGCTCATGCACCTCGCGCGCGGCCTTGCCCGGGCGCATGCGCGGCTCGCGAAAACGTTGCTGGTCGAGCCGGGTTCCGCCTGAGGCATCGGGCACGGCACGCAGTACACTGCCCGCCATGTCGTGGCACTGCTGCGCCCTGATCTGCTCCCTAACGCTCGTGGCACTCTCGCCGGGTCTCACCGGCGCGGGCACGGCGCCGGAGCCTGCGACCGCGCTGCCGGCACCCGCCCGGGGTGGGACAGCAACAACCCCTGCGTCGGCGCCCGCTGCACACGGGTGCCTGCCGACCGGCAACGGCTACCTGCGGGCCCGTATACGCGGCGCACTCGATCTCGATATCGATTGGGGCAATGCCGAGATCGAGTGCGATGGCGGCCCGCGTCCGGACGGCAGCGGCGTGCGCGTCAGCTTCGCCGGTCCGCCGCACGGCGATGGGCGCCGGATGCGGTTGGTGTTCGGCGTGGGTTCGGTACATGAGGGGCGCGCCGGCCACGACCTGCCGACCAATCTGACGGTGATCTTCGAAGGCGAGGAACGGCTGTTCGCCACCCGTGGTGCCGATCATTGCACGGTGGATGAGCTGCGGCAGGAACGCGTCGGCGCACTCGGCGGCCCGAAGCGCTCGTGGCGGATCATCGCGCGCGGCTTCTGCATTGCGCCGGCGAGCACGCTCAACAGCGACGCGCGTATTCTCGTCAGTCGCTTCGATTTCGCCGGCAGTGCGGTCTTCGAGGACGCGGACTAGAAAAAATGTCGACAGGGCTCACCCTCGCAAGAGTGCTCGGCTGCCTGATCGCGACCTGCGCGCTCGCCGCGCCGCTCGCGGCGCAGGAAAGGCCGCCGCTCGATCTGGCGACCTTTCCGCGCACAGAGCTCGAGATCACCCCTCACGGCAGCGACCGTGCGGGCCGCAGGCACTCCTTCCAGGTCTGGGTTGCCGATACGGACGCGCGCGCCGAGCAGGGTTTGATGTTCGTCAGCGACCTGCCCGAGACCATGGGCATGGTGTTTCCGCTCCAGCCGCCGCGCGTCGCGGCCTTCTGGATGAAGAACACTTACATCGAGCTCGACATGCTCTTCATCGACGCCAACGGGCGCGTCAGGAAAATCATCCAGCGGGCGGCGCCGCTGTCGCTGCAGACGCTGAGCTCGGACACCCCGGTGGCCGCGGTACTCGAGTTGAAGGGTGGCCAGGCCGCGAAGCTCGGCCTGCAGACCGGGGATACGGTGACCTGGAGGAAGCCGGCCGGCTGAGCGACCCGCGGTCAGGCCGGTAACTGCCCAACTATCCGCCCGAGGGGGTATTCGCGCTGGTCGCGTCCGCCAGCGGCGAGCTGGTGAGCTGCGGCTTTTTCTTCGGACGGCTCTTGAGGATGCGCGACTGGATCGGTAAGCCGTAGACGCGGCTGTGCGGGCCGGCGTGCGGAGCGAAGGAGCTCGTCTTCGAGTGCGCTGCGATGGAGGTCTGGTCGGCCTTCGTCGCACAGTACGTGGGGCGCGCCGGGCGTACGGATGACGCGGCACTCAACGCGGCGGCGGCAAGCAGCGCCGTCACGCAAGACACGGTGGCTCTCATGGTGACTCCTCCCGCTCCAGTGTAGCGAGGATGCGCCGCGGATAAAGAGCGCCGGTGTTATGACAAACCGAATGTGTGACGCCCGTGGCATTCGTCGTGCCCACGGTGCGCTCGCGAACGACAGTCGCGGCGCCGCTACTCCTCTTCCGAGCGCGGACGCCAGGCCTGGACCAGCTCCTGCTGCTTGCGTGCCGGCACCGGGTCGTAGTGACTGAGCTCCATGGTGTAGGCGCCCTGCCCACCCGTGAGTGCCTTGAGCCGTGACTGGTACTCGGAGATCTCCGCGAGCGGCACGAACGCGTTGAGCGTCGCGCGCTGCCCGGGGAGTGTGTCGTTGCCGTTGATGCGCGCGCGCTTGGTGGCGAGGTCGCCGGTGATGTCGCCGATGGCGCTCGCCGGGGCGGTGATCTCGAGGCGCATGATCGGCTCCAGCACGATCGGCGCCGCCTTGGCCAGGGCATCGAGGAACGCTTTGCGCCCCGCGGAGACGAAGGCCACCTCCTTGGAGTCGACCGGGTGGTGCTTGCCGTCAGTTACCGTGACACGCACGTCCTGGATCGGAAAGCCAGCGAGCGCGCCTTCGCTCAACACCTGGCGCACGCCCTTCTCCACCGCCGGGACGTACTGGCCGGGGATGGCGCCGCCCACCACGTCGTCGACGAACTCGAAGCCGGTACCGCGACCGAGCGCTTCGACGCGCAGGTACACCTCGCCGAATTGCCCCGCCCCGCCGGTCTGCTTCTTGTGCCGGCAATGGCCCTCGGCCGGACGGGTGATGGTCTCGCGGTAGGGAATGCTCGGCGGGTGGGTCTTCACGTGCACGCCGTAGCGCTCAGTCATGCGCTCGAGCAACACGCGCAGGTGGAATTCGCCCATGCCATAGAGCACCGTCTCGTTGACGGCGGCGTGGTGCTCGATCCGCACGCACGGATCTTCCGCGGTGAGCTTGTGGAGCGTGTCGGCGAGCCGCTGCTCATCGCCGCGCCGCTCCGGCTCGATGGCCATGCCGAGCATGGCCGGCGGATACGTCACGGCCTTCAGGTGGTACTGGTCCTCGTCGTGCGAGTCGTGCAGCACCGCGTCCAGGTGCAGCTCATCGACCTTGGCGATGGCACAGATGTCCCCGGGCACCGCCGCGGTGATCTCGCTGGTGTCCTTGCCGAGCAGCCGGAACAGATGGGCGATCTTGATCGGCTTGCGCGCATCGCCCACGAACAGCTGACTGCCCGGGCGAATGGTTCCCTGATGCACGCGCAGCACCCCGAGCTTGCCGACGTAGGGATCGATGGACACCTTGAACACGTGCGCGATCACGTGCCGGGCCGGATCAGGGGCGACTGCCACACGCTCAGCGCTCTCGCCCGTGCCCTTGAGGAAGGGCGGCGGGTTTCCCTCCGCGGGGTTCGGCATCAGGCGCTCGAACACCTGCAGCAGCTCCGGCACCCCGGCGCCACCCTCCGCGGAGGTGAAACACACCGGCACCAGATGCCCCTCGCGCAGCGCCTGCTCGAAGGGGTCGTGCAACTGCTCGGGCGAGAGCTCCTCGCCCTGCTCCAGGTACAACGCCATGAGCTTCTCGTCGAGCTCGACGACCTGATCGATGATCTGCGTGTGCGCCGCCTCGACGGAAGAGAAGTCTGTGGCGCGGCCGTGGGGCTGAAAGAAGCAGTCGACCACGCCGTCGCCGCCGCCCGCGGGCAGATTCAGCGGCAGGCATTCCGCGCCGAACGACTCGCGCAGCTGCTGCAGGAGGTCCGCGGAGTGCGCATCGCGGCTGTCGATCTTGTTGACGATGATCAGCCGGCACAGCTCGCGTTCGCGCGCGAACTCCATCAGGCGCTGAGTGAAGGTATCCAGGGGGCAGACCGCGCTCACCACCACCGCGACCGCCTCGACCGCCTCCAGCACCGACAGTGTCCGGCCGAGGAAGTCCGGGTAGCCTGGGGTGTCGATGAGGTTGATGTGGGTGCCGTTGTAATCGAAGCTGCAGATGGTGCTGTCGAGGGAGTGCTGCAGGCGCTTCTCCTGGGGGTCGAAGTCCGAGACCGTCGTCCCGCGAGCGAGGCTGCCGCGGCTGCGCGTGGCACCCGCCTGCAGCAGCAGCGTCTCCACGAGCGAGGTCTTGCCCGCGCCGGCCTGGCCGACCAGCGCGATGTTACGGATGCCTGAAGTCGTGTACCCCATGGCGGCGGCTCCCCCGGCAAAAAGAACCGGCGGCACGCGCGCAACACCGGCCTTTGAGAGCCTACTCCGCCAGACCTGCCGGAGGCTACCCGAGGGCGTACCATGGACCGTAGGAGCCCCCCCGCTATCCGCCACTCGCAGGAGTGCACCATGACTGATCCCGCCAAATCGGATCCCGCCCGGGATGAGGCGCGCAGGCGGCACCAGAAGATTCAGCGGCAGCTCGATGAGGCCCTCGAAGCGAGTTTTCCGGCGAGCGATCCGGTCTCCATCGTGACCTCGAACGAAGAGGAGGACTGGGGCGAGACTGAGACGCCGCCGCCGGCAAAACCCACCCCTGCGGGCGGCAGCTGAGGGACGCGGCGCGGGCGGCGCGGGAGGCGTTGCGCTCTACGGCGCAGTCAGCTCGAGGGACGACCCGGCCTGGTTCACAGTGGTGAGCACGAGCGGAC
>DASQRV010000043.1:0-6639 GCA_035642735.1 Steroidobacteraceae bacterium | reverse complement strand
AGAAATAATCCGGCGGCACACCGCCGATCGCGGCAGGCTCACCGGCCGGGGTGAGCTGAAACAGCCCGCGGTGCGTCCAGGTCTCGACCGAGGAGGGCCCGACATAGAAGGGCAGATCGCCGAACAGGCGCACGCCGCGGGCGTGCGCGTAGTCGCGCAGGCGTTGCCACTGCAGGTAAAACGCGTACTGCTCGCGCTCGATGCGGGCGACTTCGGGTGCGAGCTGGCGGCGCGCCTCCTCGAGCGCCGCCGGATCACGATCGCGCAGCGGCACGGGCCAGCGCCAGAAGGCTTCGCCAGCGTGCGCCGCGCTGAGCGCCTCGAACAGCGCGTAGTCCCGCAGCCAGGGGCCGGAGACCGCGAGGAACTCCGCACCGAGCGGTGCGTTCGGGTCGGGTAGCTCCGCCGGGTCGAGGAAGGCCGGGTTGCCGGCGAAATCCGATCGCACCCAGTAGGGGGATCGGTCGGCACCGACCGGCCCCACCGGCAGTATCTGCCACACCGAGAACTGCCCGTCCGCCAGCCAGTCGATGAATGCACGACCGCCGCGCCCGAGCGCCGCATCGAGCGCAGACATGGGCAACAACACCCCGGCACGGCGCCGGTCGAAAACCGGAAGTCTCACGCTCACCATGGCGTTTCGCTCCGCGATCTGCGGCCTGTCCTCAGGCGTTGGCGCGACGCATGACCCCGCCGTGTTCGGGCATGCCGGTGCCGGTTGCGATCGGCAGCGCGAGGACACCCGGGGGGGTGAGGTCGAGCCGCCGGTAAAGCGCGAGCAGCTGGCGGCGATAGAGCCGGTCGAACTGGCTCACGGCATCGGCGGGATTGTAGTCGCCGAACCACCAGAACCAGTCCGAACTCTCACAGAGGGCGAGCTGGCGACCGGCGGCCGCACGCCGGGCGGGATCCCTCATCTCGCGCATGACACGGTCGTAGGCCTCCTTGGCATCGCACAGCAGGTCCCAGGCACGGTTCTTCGCCGCATCTCCAATCCAGGTCCCGAGTGTCCCGTGCACCCAGCTGCCCGCGGACACGCGCGGCAGCGGTGCCGGCTGGATGCCGCGCGCCAGACAGTCGCTGAGCGTCGTGAGCTCGAGTCGCGGATGGTCGGCGAGTTGCGCGTACAAGGCTCGCAGAAAGTAGTAGCCGTTGAAGGGGTAATGCTCCCAGGCGTTCTCCCCATCGAGCGCGATCAGCACGGCGTGATTGCCGCCCTGCTCGTAGTCGCGGGCGAGCTGCACCAGCTCGTTGACCAGGTTGGCCGCGGCGTCATCACCGTGCCAGGTGGCGTAAGTGAAGCCGATGAGATCCGAGAGTGCATCGTCACGGAAAAAGCAGCTCATGCCGGTGCCGCCGAGGCGGTAGGGACGGTTGTAGGCCTGCGGGTCCTGCGCTGCCGCCGCGTCGGTGAGGGCCAGACTGTTGCGCAGTACGCCCGCGCTGCTCGCCGCCCAGCGAAAGCCGCCGGTCGTGGCGAGCAGCTCGAGCGTCGCGGCGCTGATTGCGCCCTCGGCGGGCCAGCAGCCGGCCGGCGCGAATCCGAACGCACTGCTGAACACGCGGATGGCTTCCTCGATGTGCCAGCGCGAACGCGCGGCGCCGCCGGGGAAGGCGGGATGCTTCGGCAGCGCCATGCCGGGCACGCCATCGCGTGCGCATTGGAAGTCCAGCAGCAGTGGAATGATCGGATGTCCGTAGGGCGTCACCGACAGCTCGCACTGGCCGCGCTCGGCGAGCTGGCGGTAGCGCGGGATCACCTGCGCGACGAGCTTGCAGATCAGCTCGAGAAGTGCGCGCCGCTCCTCGACGGTGAAGTCGCGGCCGCGCTCGGTGAGGTGCGCGATGAGCGGATCGGCGCGCCGCACGGTCTCTCCGACCCAGGCGAGGTGATACCAGACGGCGAGGTCGTGAACGAACTGGTCGGAGGCATAGCTCACGCGCTCGGGCGTGCCGAGCGTCTCGGCAATGGTTGCGAGCTCGAGATAGGGGCCGAAGCGCTCGATCATCTGCGTGCGCTGGGCGCGCAAGCACCCATGGAGCAGCTCGAGCCGCGCCGCCGGGTCGGTCGGTACGCTCTCGGGGCCGAGCAGCGCCAGGATCGGATCGGGCAGTGCGCTGCCGCTCGCCAGGTGCGCGGCGATGCTGCCGGCGATCTCCTCGAGCTGCTCGATGAGCAGCGGTGTGAAGTTCACGACGCAGCGCGCTTGGGTGTTGCCCTCGAGGTGCGCCGCCATGTCGGTGTAGTCCTTGATGGCGTGCAGGTAGGTCCAGGGGAGCGCGTAGCGACCGTCTACGGGGTCACGGTACTGTGGCTGATGCATGTGCCACAGCAGGATCACCGGCAAGCGGGGCGCTGCCGTCATCGGCTCGGGCTGCGCAGGCGGCGCAGCATGTCGGGAGTCACCAGCACCACGCCTTTGTCGCTCACGTGGAAGCGCCGCCCGTCGGATGCACGATCGACGCCGATGGAAGTACCGTCGGGGATCTCGCCGCCCTCATCGACGATGGCCCCGTGAATGAGGCAGCCGCGGCCGACCTCGACGTGCGGCAGGACGACCGAGCGGTAGATGCTGCTGCGCTCCTCGACGCGCACGTCGGAGAACAGCAGCGACTCGCGCACTACCGCCCCGGAGATGATGCAACCGCCGGATACCATCGAGTTGATGGCGCTGCCGCGGCGTCCTTCCTCATCGAGCACGAACTTCGCCGGCGGCCGCTGCTCCTGGTAGGTCCAGATGGGCCAGTCCTCGTCGTAGATGTTCAGCTCGGGGCGCACGTGCACCAGCTCGAGGTTGGCGTCGTAGTAGGCATCGATCGTGCCGACGTCGCGCCAGTAGCTCTGGGCCCGCGTCTTGACGTCCTGGAACGGGTAAGCGAACACCTGGCGGTTGGCGTCGATCGCCTCGGGGAGGATGTTCTTGCCGAAATCGTGACCGGAGGAGCCGTTGGCGGCGTCGGCGGCGAGTAACGTCTCGAGCAGACGCGTGTTGAAGACGTAGATGCCCATCGAGGCGAGGATGGTGTCCGGACGCCCGGGCAGCGTGTCCGGGGCCGCCGGTTTCTCCGCGAACTTGGTGACGCGGTTCCATTCGGTGGCCGTCAGCACGCCGTAATGCCGCGACTCGCGCATCGGCACCTCCACCACACCCACGGTGACGTCCGCACCCTTCTCGACGTGATAGGCGATCATCGGGCCGTAGTCCATCTTGTAGATGTGATCGCCGGCGAGCACCAGCACGTGCTTGGGCCGGTGGCTGAGGATCAGCTCGATGTTCTGATGGACGGCGTCCGCGGTGCCGCGATACCACACCGGACCGAGCTGCTGCTGCGCGGGTACCACCTCGATGAACTCGCCGAATTCGCCCCGCAGGTAGCTCCAGCCGTGCTGCACGTGCTGAATCAGCGACTGCGCCTTGTACTGCGTGAGGATGGAGATCTGGCGGATGCCGGAGTTGACGCAATTCGACAGCACGAAGTCGATGATGCGGAACTTGCCGCCGAAGGGAGTCGCGGGCTTGCAGCGGTTTGCGGTGAGCTCGCCCAGGCGCTCGCCGCGCCCGCCCGCCATGATGATGGCGAGCGTGCCGCCGGTCAGGCGGCTCACGTACCGTCCGGAGGAGGCGCGGGCAGGCTGGCGCGACATGAGGCGTACTACAACTCAAGGGCCGCGCTGAGCGCAACAAGCGCGGGCGCCCACCATCACAGCCACTTCATCAGTCCGAGCTCGTAGGGATGCGACAGCAGCTCGTGCCAGGGATAGATGCGCACCTCGGTGCGGAACTGGCCGCACTCCGGCGGCTCGACATCGAGCGCGAAGATGACAGCGCCGTCCGCGTCGTGCTCGTCCGTGGCAGTGAGCGCAGCCTCCCACAGCCCATCGCGGGCGGTCTGCGCGTACGAGGAAAGCGGCGGCGGCGACAGGTCCGCCTCCGGCAGCAGCCGCCGCGCGGCGAACTCCACCCGCACGTCGGCCGGTGCAAGGCCATTGAGACCCGCTGCGATCCGCACCCGCAGCCGCTCGCCACGCGGCAGGTCGCGCGCCGTGTCGCTGAGCAGCTTAAGACTCACCTTGGGCCAGGCCGCCCGCACGCGCTGCTTCCAGTCGGCGAGGGTCCGCGCGCCGGTGAAGCCATCGGCCGCCAGGCGCCGGTAATGCGCGGCTGCGGGGACGTACAGACCGCGGGTGTAATCGAACGACACGCGCCGCATGTTGAAGCGCGGTATCACGGTCGTCATAGCGCGCTTGCTGCGCTTCACCCAGTCGCGCGGGCAGCCGCTCTCGTCGCGGTCGTAGTAGAGCGGCAACACCTCCTCCTCGAGCGTGCCCAAGATCATCTCGGCCTCGAGCGCGTCGCGGCGCTCCGGGTCCTGCACGTTGGCGGGCGGAATGCCCCAGCCGTTGTCGTAGGTGTAGCCCTCCGCCCACCAGCCATCGAGGATGCTGACGTTCAGGCGGCCGTTGATGGCCGCCTTGATGCCGGAGGTGCCGCTCGCCTCGAGCGGTGCGATCGGATTGTTGAGCCAGACGTCGACACCGGAGACGAGGCTGCGCGCCAGCTGCAGGTCGTAGTCCTCGAGGAAGATGATGCGGCCGACGAACTCCTGGCTCATCATGAGCTGGCGCAGCTCGCGCAGCACCTGCTTGCCGGGCTCATCCGCCGGGTGCGCCTTGCCGGCGTACAGCAGCACCATGGGTCGCTCGGGATTGTTGATCAGCCGGGCGAGTCGGGCGCGATCGCGCAGCAGCAAGGTCGCCCGTTTGTAGGTGGCGAAGCGCCGCGCAAACCCGAGCGTCAGCACGTCGGGCCGTTGCGGGTCGAGCAGCCGCGTGACGTGCCGCAGCTGCGCGGGACTGCCGGCCTTGCGCTGGAATTCGCGATGCAGCCGCTCGCGCACATTCGCCAGCATGCGCGACTTGACGTCCTGCGCGGTCGCCCAGTAGCGCTCGTCGGGTACCTGCTCCAGGGCGCGCCAGAACTCCGGATCGCGCAACCGCTCACGCCACTCCCCGCCGAGCTCGCGATCGAAGAATTCCATCCAGCGCTGATGGAGGAAAGTCGGCACGTGCACGCCGTTGGTGATGAAGCCGACCGGGTTATCCTCGGGTCGCACCTCCGGCCACTCGTCGGCGCTGAGGCGCGCCGAGACCGCGCCGTGGATGCGGCTGACGCCGTTGACGTGGCGGGTGCCATTCAGTGCCAGGCGCGTCATGTTGAACAGCCCCGGCGCGGACGGCGCGCGCGCCAGCTCGAGCACGCGCTCGACCGGCACTCCCAGCTCGCGAATGAAGCCCTCGAGGTGCTGCACGATGAGCTCGAGCCCGAACGCATCGTGGCCCGCGGCTACCGGCGTGTGAGTGGTGAACACGCATTCCGCCGCCACGGCCTCGAGCGCCGCATTGAACTGCAGTCCCTGCGCCAGGTGCTCGCGCAGCAGCTCGAGGATGAGGAAGGCGGCGTGCCCCTCGTTCAGGTGCCACACGCCCGGCTGTGCGCCCACGGCCCGGAGGGCGCGCACCCCGCCGATACCGAGAATCATCTCCTGGCGCACGCGCGTCGACTCATCGCCACCGTACAGGCGATGCGTGATATCCCGGTCCGATGGCGCGTTCTCCGCGCAGTTGGTGTCGAGAAGGTAGACCGGCACGCGTCCGACCCGCGCCTTCCACACGCGCGCCACCACATCCCGCGCGGCCACCCGTACGCTCACCTTCACCCACTCGCCGGAAGGTAGCCGTACCGGCTCGACCGGCAGGTCGCGCGGATCGTGCTCGAGGTACTCGGCGTGCTGTACCCCATCGCTGTCTACCGTCTGTGTGAAGTACCCCTGCTCGTACAGGAGACCGACGGCGGCGAAGTTGGCGCGCTCGTCGCTCGCTGCCTTGCAGTAGTCCCCGGCGAGGACCCCGAGGCCCCCGGAATAGATGGGGAAGCTCTCGTGGAACCCGTACTCGGCGCAGAAGTAGGCGACCAGCGTGCCATCGCCGGCCGCAAGGCTCAGGTAGGAATCGAGCGTCTGCAGGGCGATGTGGTAGCGCGCGAGATAAGTCTCATCCCGCGCGCAGCGCTCGAGCATCCCCTGACTGACGCAGCGGAGCACCAGGCGGGGATTGCCGTTGGTCTGCTTCCAGAGCTCGGGATCCAGGTCCTCGAAAAGCGCTCGGATCGGCCGGTGCCAGCTGAAGAAAAGGTTGGCGGCCAGCTCGGGCAGACGCGCCAGGCTCCCCGGTATCACGGGGGTGATCTCGAGCAACGAGTTTCTCATCCGAGGCTTTCGACAGAGGGGACGGCCGGAGTCTAGCAGCCTCCCCGCGGAGCCCCGCGAATCCCCCCATGGAGTCAGCCCGGAGCTGAAGCGACCGGCTGGGGCAACTTCGACGGTACTTCCAAATCCAAGTATTAGTTGTATACCAGTACTATGTAGTTCATAGTACTGGCAAATGGATGATAGTCAGGCACGCAAGTTCCAAAAGGACCTCAACGCCGGGCTCGTCGCCCTCGTGCTGCTCGCCGTTCTCGAGCGAAGCACCGAGGACCTCTACGGATACGAAATCGCCAAGCGCCTGCAGCGGGCGAATGAAGGGGAAGCCCTGTTCAAGGAGGGCACGGTCTATCCGGTGCTGCGTGCCCTGGCGGC
>DASQRV010000042.1:0-3276 GCA_035642735.1 Steroidobacteraceae bacterium | reverse complement strand
GGACGTGGAGCAAATCGAGATCTCACGCGACGGCGAGCATCTCGCGTTCGTGGCCAACGAGGGTGGCGCCAGCGCGCTCTACATCATGCCCACCGGGACTCAGGTCCCCTTGCGGGTGCGCGATGTGCCCGAGGGCGTAATTCAAGCCATGCGCTGGCACAACGACGGCCGCGAGCTTGGCTTCACGTTGAGCAACGCGCGCAGCCCGGGCGATGTTTACTCCGTCGGCGTCTCCGGCGCGAACCTCGTGCGTTGGACCGACAGCGAGAGCGAGGTGCCGACGCAGCAGTTCACGACCGCAGAACTCGTCAAATGGCCGAGCTTCGACAGCCGGACGATCAGCGGCTTTCTCTACCGGCCGCCCGCCAGGTTCACCGGCAGGCGGCCGGTCCTGATCATCATTCACGGGGGCCCCGAAGGGCAGTCGCGCCCCGATTTTCTGGGTCGTACCAACTACTATCTGAATGAGCTGGGCGTTGCGGTACTCGAGCCGAACGTGCGGGGCTCCACTGGTTACGGCAAGACGTTCACGCTGCTCGACAACGGCTTGCTGCGCGAGGGAGCCTACAAGGATATCAATGCGCTGCTCGACTGGATCCAGTCACAGCCGGATCTGGACGCCAGCCGCGTGGCGGTGGCCGGCGGCAGTTACGGCGGCCACATGACCCTTGCCGTCTCGACTTTCTACAGCGATCGCATCCGCTGTTCGGTCGACATCGTGGGCCCCTCGAATCTGGTGACGTTTCTCGAGCACACCGAGCCTTACCGGCGCGACCTGCGCCGTGTCGAGTATGGCGACGAGCGCGATCCGAAAATGCGCGCCTTCCTCGAGCGCATTGCACCGATGAACAATGTGGCCAGGATCAGGAAACCCATCCTGGTCATCGCCGGCAAGAATGACCCGCGAGTCCCGGTGAGCGAAAGCGACCAGATTGTCGCTGCCCTGCACGCGCAGAGAACTCCGGTCTGGTACATCATGGCCCGTGACGAGGGCCACGGCTTTCAGAAAAAGGCCAACCAGGACTACCAGTTTTACGCGACGGCCGAGTTCCTGCAGCAGTGCTTGACCTGCCGTCACCCGCCGCGCGCGCCTGGCAGACCAGGTGACTGGAGCGTGAATCGCCGGTCCATGCGGCGCCGCGCGGAATCCTGGCCGCGGTTGCCGCCGCAGCGAGCCGTGTCCCGAACCGGTCTTCAGTCCGCCCGGCCGAGCGTCCAGCCGCCATCGATCGTGATCTCCTGCCCGGTGACGTAGGCCGAGGCCGGCGACGCGAGAAACAGCGCGAGCCCCTTGATGTCGTCGGGGAAACCGACGCGGCGCATGGGCATCACGGCGGCCATCTCGCGCTGCACCTGCGGGTTCTTGGCGTGTCCGCCGCCGATGTTGGTGACGAACCAGCCCGGCGCGATCGCGTTGACCGTGATATTGAAGGCGGCGAGCTCGAGTGCGACGCTGCGCATCAGATGGGCAGCACCCGCCTTCGCCGCCGGGTACGCGGCGCCGATGGCGGGCTCGCATTGATAGCCCGCGACGGACGTCGTCACGATGAGCTTCCCCGAGCGCTGCGGCTTCATGATGCGGGCCGCGGCCCGCAGCGTCGCGAACACACCGGTGAGATTCACCTCGATGACGCGGTTCCAGCGCTCGTCGCTGTAACTCTCGAGCGCGCCCCGGGGGTCGCGCTCGCGTGCGCCGGCCCAGCCGCTCACGAAGCCCGGTCCCGAGTCGATGCCTGCGTTCGCGAACACGATGTCGAGCCGGCCGTGGGCCGCGACGGCGGCGTCGAAGGCGTGCTCGAGTCGCGCGTGATCGGAGATGTCCACGGCCTCACCGCGCACGGCGTAGCCCTGCGATCCGAGACGCCCGGTCTCGGCAGCGACGCGCCCCGCATCCACATCGAGCAGCGTCACGCGCGCGCCGTTGTCGGCGAGCGCTTCGGCGATGGCGAGCCCCAGACCGCTGCCGGCGCCGGTGACGATCGCTCCCTGCCCGGCGACGCTGAACAACTCTGCAGACTTCACAGGCTTCTCCTTCCCGCCACGTCAACGACGATCTTCATGCCCTCTTGGCGGCGCAGCCGCCCGATCCCCTGCTCGATGATCCCGTCGAAGGGAATCGTCTCGACCCAGCCCTCGAGCGGATAACTGCCGCGGGCCATTTCCGCGATGACCGACGGGAAGGCGTTCACCGACAGCGCGACGCCCGTGAGGCGCACTTCCGGCATCAGCAGGTCGAAGGGTGGGATCACCACCGGCTCGTGATGGATGGCCACCACGACCCCGGTGCCGTCGATGCGTGTGCCGTGCAGCATCGCGGCGAACGCCTTCGCACCGCCCGCGGCATCGATCGAGGCGTGTGCTCCCCGACCGCCGGTGAGATCGCGGATCGCCGCGACCACATCGCAAGCGGTGGGATCCAACACCGTGCGTGCGCCGAGCCGGACGAGCGCCGCGCGCCGCGTCGGCGAGGGATCGACGATGATCGCCTCGACGCCCCGCCGCCTGAGCGTGAGAAAGGCGCCCGCGCCGATCGGTCCCGCGCCATGAATGGCGACTACCTGTCCCGCTTCCACCGCACAGCGATTCGCGGTGTGCCAGGCGATCGCCAGCGGCTCGATCAGTGCGCCCTGCAACGCCGTGACACCGCTCGGCAGCGGATGCGCCATGCGGCGCTTCACCACGGTGTACTCGGCGAGACCGCCGGCGCGGTTGTAGCCCTGGATCGCAAGCTCGGGACAGTGGTTGTACTGCCCGAGACCGCAGTACAGGCAGTGACCGCAGGTCTCCACCGGCTCGACCGCGATGAGAGTGCCGACCTCGAGATCATCGACGCCCGCGCCAAGCGCCGCGACTTCGCCACACAGCTCGTGACCCATGATGACGGGGTTCTGCACGCCGGTGAGCGGATGCGGGGTGCTGCGCGTGGTCACGGGGCCATCGAAGTACTCGAGCAGGTCGCTGCCGCAGATGCCGTTGTAGTGAACACGCAGCTTCACTTCACCCGGCCCCGGCTCGGGCTCCGCTACCTCCATGAGCCGCAGGTCCTGCCGTCCGAAGTAGAGCGCGGCGCGCATCGCTGGCCCGCCTCAACCCTTGGGCGCGCGGCCGCCCGACAGCATCATCTGCGCATACTCCGCCTGTGACATGCCGGCCATCTGCGCGGCGACGTACTGGAAGCTCTTGCCGTCGGTGGCGAACAGCTTCGCGAGGAAGTAGATGTTGCCGCCGTGGGAGATCATGCGGTTGTAGTCACGGTCGAGCACCGCGCGCTTCTGC
>DASQRV010000041.1:0-9393 GCA_035642735.1 Steroidobacteraceae bacterium | reverse complement strand
CCATGGCGAGTGCGCCGAGCGGTACCTGGCATCCGCCTTCGAGGCGCCTGAGCAGCGCGCGTTCGGCACTCGCCGCGAGGCGCGCATCGCGCTCATCGAGCGCCGCGAGCCAGCGCAGCGTCGCCTCATCGCCGCTGCGGGTGCAGACGCCGATCACCCCCTGCGACACCGCCGGCGGGAAGCTCTCCGCGGGCAGGTATTCGGTCACGTGCTGCGCGAGGCCGAGCCGCACGAGCCCGGCGGCCGCGAGCACGATGGCGTCGTACTCACCGTGCTGCAGCCGCTCGATACGCGTCGGCACGTTGCCGCGTAACTCGAGCAGCATCGCGTCCGGGCGCAGGCGCGCGAGGAAGGCGCGCCGGCGCAGGCTGCTGGTCCCGATGCGGGCGCCGGCGGGCAGCGCCGCGAGCGTCGCGCCGCGAAGGCTGAGGAGCGCATCGCGCGGATCCGCCCGCGGCAGGAGCGCGGCCAGCTCGAGCCCCGCATCGAGCTGCGTCGGCAGATCCTTCAGGCTGTGCACGGCGATGTCCACTTCCTCGGCGAGGAGAGCCCGATCGATCTCGCGGGTGAAGAACGCCTGGCCGCGGACCTGCCACAGCGGCCGCTCGTTCTGCTCATCGCCCGAAGTGCGGACGTGCACGAGCTCGACCGCCGGGGAGTCGGGTTGCGCAGCGATGCGCGCGGCGACCTCACGGGCCTGCCAGAGCGCGAGCGCCGAGGCGCGCGTGCCGATACGCAGCGTGGCCGCGCGGCTCACGGCTCGCCCTCCGTCAGGAAGCGGTAGCCGACGCCCCACACGGTGAGGAAGTGCCGCGGGTTGGCCGGATCCTTCTCGAAGCGCTTGCGCAGGCGCAGGATGAAATTGTCCACGGTGCGGGTGGAAGGGAACACGTCGTAGCCCCAGACGCGCTCGAGGAGGTCCTCGCGCGAGACGATCTCTCCGGCATGCTCCGCCAGCACCTTGAGGATCATCGCCTCCTTCTCCGTGAGCTCCTGTGCCTCGCCGCTCCAGACGCGCGCGCGGAACACGCGGAAATCGACTTCGTTGCCACCGAAGCGCAACACGGCCGTGGCGGCCGTGGCGGAGGCACCGCGGTACCAGTCCCAGCGTCGCAGGATGGCGCGCACCCGCAGCAGGAACTCCTGCAGGTGAAACGGCTTCGCCAGGTAATCGTCGCCGCCCGCCTCGAGCCCGCGCACGCGGTCGGCCGGATCGCCGCGCGCGGTGAGAAACAACACCGGGGTGGTGTTGCCGCGCTCGCGCAGCGTGCGGCACACGGTGAGCCCATCCGCCCCCGGCAGCATCACATCGAGGATGACGAGCGCGCAGCCATGCGCGGTGAGCCAGCTGAGCGCCTGCTCTCCATCGCCGGCGAGACTCACCTCGTAGCCTTCCGCGCGCAGGTTCTCCATGACGCCGGCGGCGAGGTTCGCATCGTCCTCGACCACCAGTACGTGTGCGGGCGCGGCGGCGCTCACGACTGCAGCTCCTGTCCGGCCGCCGACTGCCGGCCGTCGCCGGCGGGCGCAGCCGGCCAGGTGAGACGCACGCTCGCGCCCTGCCCGACACCGTCGCTGTGGGCGCTGACGCGGCCGTGCGCCAGCTCCATCAGCCGGCGCACGATGTACAGACCGAGGCCCGTACCGTAGTAGCCGGCGCCGCTTCGCAGGCGCGTGAACTTCTGGAACAGCCGCGTGCCCTCGGCCGGCGCGAAGCCGACGCCGCTGTCACGCACCAGCAGCTCCACCTCGTGCTCGGTCGCGTGGGCACTGAGTGTGATGTGCCCGCCGCCGGCGGACTTCACGGCCGCGAGCGCGTTCTCGAGCACGTTGCGCACCACCACATCGAGCGCCAGCGGATCACTCACCACCGTCAGCGCCGCCGCGATGTCACTCGAGATGCTGATCTGCTCGTGGCGAGCCCGCTCCTCGAGCTGCCCGACCACGCGTGCCACCGCCGCGGCGAGCTGCAGCCGCTCGGACTTCAGCTCCACCCGCCCGCGCTCGAGGCGCGCGCTCTCGAGGATCTGCGTGACCATCTGCTCCATGCGAGCGACATCGGCGAGCATGCGATCGATGAGCGGGCGCGCCGCCTGCGGGCTCGGTGTGCGCAGTGCCAGTGTCTCGAGCGAGAGCTGCAGGCTGGCGAGCGGGGTCTTGAACTGGCGCGAGACCATCGCGAGAAAGCTGTCCTGCTGCTCGCGTACGTGAGCTTCCTCGCGCAGTGCGCGCGCAATCACCGCGATGCAGGCTGCGAGCGCCAGCAGGAAGAACGAGCCTTCCCAGGCGTACTGCCGGTAGCGGCGCTCCTCTTCGGTGGTGAGCGCCCGCGCGAGCTCCGGGGCGAGTGTGGCGCGACCGCTTTCGATCACCATGCCGGGAAGCAGCTGCCGCACGCGCTCGGGAGTCGCACCCGAATCGAGCAGCGCCTGCGCGGCGGCCGTCTGCTCGGCGTAGGCGGCACGCGCGGCCTGCACCTTCTCGACGGTGTAGGCGTGCTGGTCGTACAGCCACCATCCGACCTGGACGGCGGATACCACCACCAGCGCGAGCGCGGTCAGCTGAAAGACACGCGCGGCCTTCATGCGATCGTCGCCAGCGCCTCGCGCAGCGCGTGCGCGAGTTGTGTGAGCTCGGCGTTGCCGTGCGCCAGGGACAGGAAACACGCCTCGTAGGCCGAGGGTGGCAGGTAGATGCCGCGGTCGAGCATGGCGTGGAACAGCGCCGCGAAACGGGCAGTCTCATCGGCAGTGAGCGGCGCGGCGGCGCGCGGCGCGCCCGCCGCGTGGAACGAGAGCCAGAAGAGCGAGCCGACCCTCACCAGGTGCACCGGGAAGGGCGCCGCGGCGAGCACCGGTGCGAGCAGTCGCTCGAGCTCGGCGCCGCAGTTCTCCAGGCGCTCCCAACCTGACTCGCGCGCGAGCAGGTCGAGCGTCGCCAACCCCGCCGTCATGGCGACGGGGTTGCCGGAAAGCGTGCCCGCCTGGTAGGTGTCACCATCGGGCGCGAGGCGCGCCATGATGGCCCGCGCACCGCCGAACGCGCCCACCGGCATGCCGCCGCCGATGACCTTGCCGAAGGTCGCCAGGTCCGGCGTGATACCGAGCCGCTCGGCCGCGCCGCCGCGGCCCAGACGAAAACCGGAGATGACCTCGTCGAAGATCAGCAGTGCGCCGTGTTGCTGTGTCAACTGGCGCAGCGCCGCAAGGAATGCGCGCCGTTGCGGCAGCAGGCCGTGGTTGGCGGGCACGGGCTCGATGATCACCGCGGCGATGCGTGCGCCCTCGCGCGCGAACAGCTCGGCCACGGCCGCCTCGTCATCGAGCGGCAGCACGCGCGTGCAGGCGGTGAAAGCCTCCGGCACGCCGGCCGAGGACGGCCGGCCGAAGGTGGCGAGCCCGGAGCCCGCCGCCACCAGCAGGTGATCGGCGTGACCGTGGTAGCAGCCGGCGAATTTTACGATGAGCTCGCGTCCGGTGAAGGCGCGCGCCACGCGGATCGCGCTCATGACCGCTTCGGTGCCGGAAGAGACGAAACGCACCTGTTCGACGGCGGGGTAGGCCGCGACGACGCGCTCGGCGAGCTCCACCTCCGCTGCACACGGCGCGCCGTAGGTCATGCCACGCGCCAGCGCCTCGGAGACTGCCGCGATGACCTCCGGGTGCGCATGCCCGGCGATGAGCGGCCCCCACGAGCCGACCAGGTCGAGGTAGGCGCGGCCGTCGGCATCGAACACCTGCGCGCCCGCACCGCGCGCGATGAAGAGCGGCGTCCCGCCCACCGCGCGAAAGGCGCGCACGGGCGAGCTCACGCCGCCGGGGATGACGCGGCAGGCGCGCTCGTAGAGCCCGGCCGAGCGGGGCCGGCGCGATTCGCGCCCGCCAGCGGGCGAGGGGTTCGTCATGTCTTCTCCCGGTCAGCAGCATCCAGGGCATCGCGCGAGCGGGCGCCATCGAAGAACGCCTCCACGGCGTCACTGCTCGCATGCAGCGCCGCCGCGCGCAGCCCCGCGAGCGGCAGGTGCGCGAGGCGGTGCGCGAGCGTCGCGGCGAGCCGCTCGAGCTGTGCGCGCTCGTGGGCATCGAGTGTACGCAACTGCCCGTTCAACGCACGCGCCACTTCGGCCGCGGCAATCTGCTCGAATGCTGCGCGCAGCCCCGCGAGGCGGGGGCCGATCGCACGCACCGCCAGCTCGGTACGCAGCCGCGTGAGGCGCTCGTCTATGGCAGCGCGCACCGGAGCGAGGCGCATGAGCTGCGCGAGGCGGCGCCCTTGCGCCAACTCGATGAGATCGTGCATGCCGATGCGGCTGATGCCGGCGCGGCGCGCCGCGTCGGGGTCGACATTCGGCGGCACGCCGAAGTCAACCAACAGCGGCGCGCGCGGAGCGCGCGCCTTGATTTGCGCGAGCGCCGCCGCATCAATCAACGGCGCGCCGCCGCCCGCCGCCAGCACCAGCGCGCTCACGGCCGGAGGCTGCCGGCGGAAGTCCGCGAGCGCGAGCCACTCGGCTCCAAAGCTCGCGGCCAGCTCCTCGGCGGCCTGAGGCGTGCGATTGACGATGACGAGCGGGATTTTCGCACCATGCAGCTGCGTCGCGCAGCGGCGCGTCATCGGCGACACCCCGATCAGTGCCACCGGGTCGAGCCGCCCGCCGAGGTGCAGCAGCACGCGATCCGCCGCCAGGTCCGCGAGTGAAGGCGCGTGCACTCCCGCCGCGAGGCGCCGCATGCGCCGTGCCATCCCGAGTGCCTCACCCACGAGGCGATCGAGAAGCGGACCGCAGGTGTGTGCCGCGCGCGAATCCTCCCAGGCGCCGCGCAACTGCGCGGCAATCTCGTGCTCGCCGGTCTGCGCCGAGTCGAGCCCGCAGGCGACAAGGAACAGATGCTCGACCGCTGCCTCGCCGGTCCACGCCCGCAGGATCCGTGCGGCCTCCCCGGGTGCGGGCTCGCGTCCTGTCAGGACGCGGAAGACCTCCTCGCGCGAGTCGCCGGCCGCGGTCCCGTCTTCAGTGGAATACAGCACCTCGACGCGGTTGCATGTTCCGACGTAGAGGATCTCGGAGGCCTTGAGGAGCGCCCGCAAAGCTGGCAGCCGCGCCGGTACCTCCGCCCGTGGGACGGCAAAGCGCGCCACCTCGTCCACCCCCGCGTGGCGATAGGACAGCCCCACCACACCGATCTGGTGCATCGGCGAAGCTTAACCGGCGGAGGGGCGGAGGAATGTCACCGAATGGTCACGGTGGGAGACGCGGCGCACAAAACCGTCGGCGAGGCCTGGGATGGAGCGGGCGATGGGAATCGAACCCACGTTAGCAGCTTGGGAAGCTGCAGTTCTGCCATTGAACTACACCCGCCTGGTCAGGAAGTCTAAGAGCGCCCGGCGGGCACGGGCAAGCGTCTCTTCAGCGTGGCTGCCCCCGCTGTCGTTCCTGAGCCCTCGCCCCCGATCAATCAGCCGAGCGCGTAGAGATACTCCACGAACGATGCCACTGCGCCATCCAACCCCTGCACCTTGGGGTTGGTCGACTCGATGAGGTAGTACTCGTCCGGCGCATGTGCGCCGGTGCCGTGGCCCATGCCGAAGTGACCCGCCGCCAGGCTGAGCGGTGCGTTAGTGAACACGCACCCCGGCCACGACCCCCCAAGGCGCGGCCACAGGAGCGGATCGGCGCCGAGCTCCCGGTAGGTGGCAAGCTGCGTCTGGATGAGGCGGCTGTCGGGGTCCGTCTGGGTCGGATCGTAGCCGCCACTCATGTTGACCTCGATGTCGCCGAAGCCGTGCTTCGCCAGGTGCGCTTTGAGCTTCGCCAGCGTGTCGGCCGCGGTCATGTCGGGCACGAGACGCATGTCGATCTTGGCCACCGCACGGTGCGGCAGCACGGTCTTGCCGCCAGGTCCGGTGTAGCCGCCCACCAGCCCTTCGATGTTGATCGTCGGGCGCGACACGAGCAGCATGCGCGACTCGACCCAGCCGGCGTTGTTCACCCAGTGGTCGACGCCGAGCGTGCGTTTCACCGTTTCCTCGGAGGTCTTCGCGGCGTAGTCTTCGATCATCTTCTTCTGCTGCGCAGTGAGCGGCCGCACCTTGTCGTAGAAGCCTTCGACCGCGGGGGTGTGGCCGTCCTTCTCGACGAGGGTGTTGAGGGCCTGCACCAGGTGCCAGGAGGGCGAATCCACCGCCGCCTCGAGGCTCGAGTGGATGTCGTGCTTCGGCCCGCGCCCCCACTTCTCACCGCTCGACACCAACTCCAGCTCCACCACACCCTTGGCGCCGAGATTGACCTGTACCCCGCCGTCACGATCCTGGGCGGCCTCGGGCATCCAGACGCCGATGCATTTCTTCAGGTGGGGCAGCACCTCGGGGTTCATCACGATCTCGGAGAAATGCGGCGAGGCGATCTCCTCCTCGCCCTCGCACACCAGCACGAGGTTGACGGGAAGCTTGCGGCCCGCCGCCTTGAAAGCCATGAGCGCGCTGAGGAAGGAGTTCTCGGGCCCCTTCTGGTTGACCGCGCCGCGCCCCATGCACACGGTGCCGAGACCCGCCTTCTGCACGAGCCGCCCCTCGAGCGGCGGGGAGCTCCACTCCTCGGGTACGAACTGCTTGACGTCGTACATGAAATAGATGCCCACGGTGGTGCGGGCGCCGGCATCCAGTCGGCCGAAGACTCCGGGCTTGCCGGAAGTCGGCACCAGCTTCACACCGGTGAAGCCGGCGTCACGCGCGAGCTTTGCCATGTACTCCGCGCCCTGCGGATAGTTGCGGTTCTCGGCGGCGATCGAGGGCAGCGCAATCCACTCCTGCAGCCGGCGGACGTTGTCGGCGTGCATTCTTGGAATCTGCGCGAGCACGGCCGATTTGTCGGATTCCGCTTCCGCCGCGGCGAGCATCGAGGCCGGCAGCGCGGCCAGTGCTCCGGCCGACAGGGAGGCGCCTACGAAGTCACGCCGGTTGAGAGCTCGCGCGGTGGTATCGGACACGGTTGACCTCGGCGTCGGTGGCAAAGGTGCGCACATTACACCAGTTCGATCGCCGGCATCAGAACGGATAGTTGATGCCGCTGAACACCACCGCCTTGCCGCGACCGTAGCCCACATCGACATACCCCACGACGTAGGGGCTCGCGACGCCGCGTACACCCATGCCCACGGCGGTGTGCATGTCGGACAGCACACTGCCAGGTCCGTTGGAGAACACCTTGCCGGCGTCGATGAAGGGCGCGAGCTCGAGGCTCACGCGCGTACCGAAGGCGTCGAAGCCGGCGACGCGCGCGCGCAGCTCCGCGCCCGTGGCTATGACGTTTTCGTCTACGTAACGGTCCGCGCCGTCAGAGCGCAGCGGCTCCCGTTCGTTGGGCACGCTGCGGTCGCCGCCGAGGCTGGAGAGCGCCCAGAAGGGCGCCTCTTCGGCCGAAGGCATGTAGCGCGCCGCCGCGTGCAGGGCGAGCGTGAGGCGCTCACCGAGGGGAAAATAGCAGCGCGCGTCGGCGCCGAAGAAGCTGTAGGCGACCGAGCTGCCGAAGCTGCGGCTCGCAAACCCGCCATAGAAGAGGTAACGCGCGCCGCTGCGGGGAATGATCGGGGAATCGCGCGTGTCGTAGGTCAGTGTCAGCGTCTGCTCGAGCGCGTGCTCGTTGCCGAGGCCGTTGACGTCCGGGTACAGCGTCCCGATCGAGGGGATGCCGCTCAGCACACCCGGCCGCACATCGACGCGCCGCCAGCGCGTCCCCCACGCTAGCTGCAGTTCCCCCGTGAAGTTGTAGCCGAGGGAAGCCACGAAGGCGGCCTGGTCTTTGACGTACGTGCTCTCGTTGTAGTCCGGGGTCTCGTTGCCGATGCCGAAGTAACGCGCCGTGCCATTGATGTCGTAGAGCGTCTCGAGCGACCAGGAGAGCGGCGTCGCACGCGTCAGCCCGGCGAGGTAGCGGGCGTCGAACCCGCGCTCGACGCGCTCCTTGACATCGCCGGTGATGAGCCATTGGCTGTCCTGCGATGGGTAGCCGTAGAGGCTGATGCCGGCGCCCCAGCCGAAGTACTGGCTGTGGAAGACATCGGGAGCGGTGATGCGCTCGATCTCGCCGCGGTCATTGACGTCGAGGAAGGTTGCGAAGACCCCGAGCGTCACCCCGCTTTGCGGATCGACGTCGATCTCCGGGATGGGAATGAAGGGCGCGGTCGCAGGGTTCAACCAGCGCGCGATGCCGCTCGGCGGGTTCGCGGGGGCCGGGGAGGCGACGGGCGCGGGCGGGACGTCGACAGCTTGCGGCAGCTCCTGCGCCGCGGTACCCGAGGCGGCCACGAGCAGCCCCGCCACGGCGGCCGCTCCTGCCGGGGCGCCCGTCGCCTGCGTCCCGCGCCGTGGCATCAGCATCGCGGCATCAGTGCGTCGGGTTCCAGCGGTACGTGCCCTCG
This sequence comes from Steroidobacteraceae bacterium, assembly GCA_035642735.1. Lineage (GTDB taxonomy): Bacteria > Pseudomonadota > Gammaproteobacteria > Steroidobacterales > Steroidobacteraceae > 13-2-20CM-66-19. The sequence goes on along the minus strand of DASQRV010000041.1, from coordinate 976 downwards.
AGGCCTGCGGTACGGCGCGCGCCGGGAATGTTAAAGGCGATGGTTGGAACGGGAGAAAGCGGCGTGCCGAGGGTGCCGCCGGTGTACGCATAATGCTTGTCCGTGAGATTGTCGGCGAACAATGCCAGCTCCCAGGTTCGCGCACGACTCGCGAAGGCCACGCGGGCATTCGCCGTCCCGTAGGCCGGTTGAAAGTTGAAATCGTTGATGACGTTGAACTCGATCTTGTCCTGCCACATGTAGTCGGCGCGCACCAGCAGATCACCGGCAGAGGTGGGGATCAGGTAGCTGCCACCCACGTTCCCCTGCAGACGCGGTGTCTGGTAGAACTCGTTGTGAGAGAGATCCTGCACCGGGGGAAGCGGCGCGCCGGGAGGTGCAGGCGGCTGGTACAGAAAGGTCTGATAGCGCGCATCGGTCCAGCCGAACGTGGTCCAGAACGAGAACCGCGAGGTGGCCCGCCACAGCGCCTCGAGCTCGGCACCGCTGACACGGGCCTCGCCTGCGTTCGTGACCAGGGTGACCGGGGTGCCCGCGGCGTTCAGTTGCGCGAGCAGCCGCTGCATCTCGTCGTACTTGCCGTAGAACACAGCGGTGTTGAGCGCCAGCGCACCGCCCAGCAGGTCGGCCTTCAGTCCGATCTCGTAGTCCGTGAGCTGCTCGGGCTTGAACGGCTGATCGTGGAGCGACGCGACCGGCGAATTCCATCCGCCGGAGCGCTGGCTGCGTCCGATGCGCGCATACGCGTTGAGCCCCTCGCTCAGCCGGTAGCGTGTGGAAAACTCCCACGACCAGAAGTGGTAGCTCACGCTCTCGTCAACCGGCGGGCAAGGCCCCGGCGGCGCGCCACCAATGGTGCAGCTCTGCCCGCCCGGAAAGCCGGGAGCAGCAGGAACGAGCACGTAATCGTTCTCCGACAGCTGGCGAAGATCGTCGGTTCGCCGCACTCCCGCGGCCACCGCCCATTCGGGTGTGA
>DASQRV010000040.1:0-7504 GCA_035642735.1 Steroidobacteraceae bacterium | reverse complement strand
CTGATAGGCGACGAGTGCCGCGTAGGCGGCGGTCGCGGACTTGTCGTTGCGCGGATAGCCGTAAGCGGTGTGCTCGTACTCGGTAGCCGCTTCGCCGTACTGGTGCCCCTCGAACAGCGCCTCCGCCAGCAGGTAGTTGGTCTGCGCCGAGTCCGCATCGCCGGGGAAGGACTTCAGGTATTCGCGGTACGCGCGGGCCGCTTCCTGATAGTCGGCGAGCCGCCCGGACTTCTGCGCGCTCGCATGGTAGTAGGTCGCGATGTCCTTGAGGTTGGTCTTCAGCTCCTGCACCACCTTCGGATTGCTCTCGCGGCTGCGCGTCTTCCAGTATGGCGAATCGAAATTGTAGTGCTTGACGAACTCCTGCTTGCCATCGACCACCAGCTGGCTGAAGCCGCCCTTGCCGTAGGCCTCGATCGCCGCCATGTCGAGATCAGGGGCGTGGTCGCTGTACGGATCGCGCGCCACGTACGCGCGATAGACGTTCGCGCCATCCTGGTAACGCTGCTTGTCGACGTACAGATCTCCGAGCCGCTCATACAGCAGCCAGTTGTAAGGGCGCGCGCCGTGCTGTTGCACGTAGTGCTCGAGCGAGCTCACTCCTTCGTTGTAGGAGAAGCCGATGCTCATGACGCGCAGCGTGTCCTCGACCAGCTCGCGGTCGGCGCGCTTGAGGCTCTCGACCCGCACGGCCTTCGCCGATGTGGTGCCGAGCTCGCGATCGAGCACGCCGCCGAAGGATGGCAGGCTCTCGAGGGTCAGCGACTGCTTGAAGAGCGACCAGCCCTGCTTGTAGAGGCTCTGCTGGTAGAACGCGGAGGCCGATCCGCGCGCGATGACCGCGGCGTAGGCGTGCTCGGCCTCGGGGTAACGTTTGGCCGAGAACAGCAGCTCGCCGCGGCGGAACTGCACCTCATCGAGCTGTGGGCTCTGCGGGTACCGCTGCACGATGTGATCGAGCGTCGCCAGCGCGGCCTCGGACTGCCCGGTGGTCTCGTAGGCGCGTGAGAGCTGATAGAGCACCTGGTCGTTGCGGTCGTAGTTCGGGTAGGCCTTGAGCAGCGTGCTGTAGAGCGTGATGGCCGCCGCGCCCTGCTGGTCGATGCTGGTGAGCTCCTTTTCCATGCGCTCCATCTCGCCGGCATCGAGATTGAGGTCGCCGAGGCGGCGCATGGCCTCGGCGCGCAGCTTCGGGTCGGTGTTCTGCAGCTGCAGGAAGCGCTGGTAATTCTCCATGGCACGCGTGCTGTCGCCACCCGCAGCAGAGCCCGGGTGCACTGCGACCTTGCGTTTCGTGAGATCGCCGATGGTCGGTTGCGCGGGCGTGCTCTGCGCCGGCGCGAGCGGCGCGGCACCCACACACAGCAGCGCTGCGATGACGAGGGTGCAGCCGCGCTGCGAGCTCATCGCGGCGGCTCCGGCGGGACCGGCGGCGCCGTGTCCCCGGGCGGCGCGGCCGGGTCGTTCGCCGGCTCCTCCGCCGGCTCCGCGGCGGGCTCGGTGGCCGCGTGATCGGCGCTTTTTTGCCGCGGCGCGGGGGACTTGCCGGTGCTCGCGCTCGCCGTAGCGGCGCGATCGTACATGGTGGCGAGCGCGAAACGCGCCTGCACCTCGTAGGTAGCGAGGCGGGTCTTCTGGCGCTCGAGCTCCTGTACCGCGACCGGCGCGAGATAGGCGCTCTGGCGCTCCTCGGCGGTGGCGAGGCGCGTCTCGAGAGCCGCGATGCGCTGGCGCAACGATGCGACGCGGGCTGCAAACTCGCCGGTGTTCTGCGGCACGTTGTGGCGCGCGCGCTCGACGCGGATCCAGCGGCTCTGCGCCTCGTGCAGCGCGAGACTGAGGTCTTTCAGGCTGCGGTGCTCCTGCCACAGTCGGGCGCCGTAGGCGTCGTTCAGACGGTAGTACAGCACCCCCTTCACGAGCGCGAGCCGCTCGCGCGCCTCCGCCGTGTCGGGCGAGTCGGGCAGGCCGGCGAGCCCTGCCTCCACGCGCTGCACGCGCGCCCACTGCGAGCGCTCGGCCTCGGTACCGAGCGCTCCCACATTGTGCTGCGCCTCGATGATGCCGAGCTGGTTCTCGAGCGACACGCGGCGCTGCTGCAGCTGCTGCAGCTTGCCGGACTCGAGCAGCGTGTCGACTTTCGGCAGCCGGTCGGCGTAGGCGCGCTCGCGCGTCTCGATCATGTCCTGGTAGGCGTCCATGCTGTCGCCCCAGCGCTGGAGCGTGCCATCGAGATAGACCAGGTCGCGGTAGTTCTTCACACCCTCCTGGAAGTCGTGGCCGGCGAGCACGGCATAGAGATAAGGTGCCTCGCCCGTGTGTGGCAGGCCCTTCAGGTCGCGGAACCAGCCATGCACCACCGCGGTGTCGGGGTTGTGCGGCCCGCTGCTCGTGAGCACCTCGCGCAGCATGTCGCCCTGGCGGATGTGCACCATGGCCGCATCGAGCCGGCCGTTCTCCCGGTCAAAGGAGGTGACCGCGCTCTCGTAGTACTCCGCCGACTGCGCGTTGGCGTTGAGCTTCATGAAGGCATACGGCACGGCGAGGTAGGACTCCTGCACCGCCGCATCCAGCACATCGCGGCTGCGCAGCTCCATCCACGGGGTGAGCGCGCCCTGGTAGTCGCCGAGCGCCGCCTGCGCCCAGCCGGTGCCGAGCAGCGCCTTGTTGGAATACGGGCCGTTCAGGCGCACGCGCTCGAGTGCCGGCCGCGCCCGCTCCGGCTGATTCGCCTGCAGGTAGGCGAAGCCGAGGGCGAGATTGGCGCGGTCGCGCAGCGCCTCGAGCTCCGGGGTCGGCGCCAGCATGGTGCCGACCCCGGAGAGGAACGGATCGGCATCGGCGAGGCGGTTGTCGCGCACCAGTGCGACGCCGAGATTGAAGCGGGCATAGGCGGACCACACCGGCCCCCCGTGCCAGGCCGAGAGCAGCTGGATCGCCTCGTCGTACTTGCCCTGGTGCATGAGGACGTTCGCGAGCAGCAGCTCCTTCTGCGCCTCGTACTCGGGCGACATGCGCCCGCTCACCTTGCGGAGTGCCTCCTCGGCTCTCGGGTAGTAGCCGCGGGCGTACCACACCTGTGCGAGGTACAGCCAGGCGCGGTTGCGGACCCCCGAGGACACGTTGCTGGTCAGCAGGCGCTGAAAGATCTCGCCCGCCTCGATGTGCATGCCCTCCTGCAGATAGAGCGAGCCGGCGATGAGCTCGGCGTCCTCGGCGTGGTGCGGCATGCGCCCCCAGTGCTGGTAGGCGAGGATGCGCGTCAGCGCCTCGAAGTCATGCTCATCGTCCTGCTGGTAATACAGGAACAGCACATCGCCGAAGTGCAGGTCGCGGATGTGCCCCTCGGAGAGTTTCTCCGGGTCGTGAACGCGCGCCTCGGCCCCCGCCGCGGCGGCGAGCGCTACGATGGCGGCGAGAAGCAGCACGCGCATTGACGGCCGGCACCTCAAGGGTCTATTCCCAGTCTTTGATCTCGAATTCGGGCTCGAGCTTGCGTTGCCGGTCGTTGATCTTGAGCTCGAGATACTTCGCGCCGACGCCCTTCTCGAAGCGCAGCGACGCGCCGCGCTTGTAGGCGCGGGCATTGGGCCCGCTGCCGGCGAAGAACGCCACCAGCTCGTGCGGCCCCACCTTGAGATTGCCCAGGTACAGCCGCTGCACGCCGCCCTTGAGGAGCGCATCGCGCTCGCGCGGGGTGTAGAGATAGTTGATGACTTCCTTGCGATCGATCTTCAGCTGCACGGAATCGAGCGCAAAGAAATCCCCGACGTCCAGCGACAGGAACACCGCCACCTGGGTGTTGGCCGGGAACAGCAGCTCCTCCTCGAGGATGAACAGGTCCTTGTTCAGATCGACCACATCCTTCTTCAATCCCTGGATGTCCTGATCGAGCCCCCGGGCGTCGCCGCTCCCCTCCGGCGCCGGGGCCGGCGCTTCGGGCGCCAGCGGGTTCTTCGGCGCACCGGGGAACAGCTGCTTGCCGATATCGCTCGCGCCCTGCTGCGCGCCCGGTACCTCGGTGGGCGGGAGCGGTGAGGGGACCTTCGGGGGTGGCACCGTCGGCGGTGGGGCGGACGCGCCCTGCGCCGCGAGCATGCACGGAGCGAGTGCGAGGAGTGCCGCCGCGCTCACCCAGGCGGACAGCCCGGCGAGGGAGCGGGCACGCGCCGGGCGCCGCGCAGGCGTCGCGGCCCGTGACTGAATCATCGTCTGCAGCATGTAGGTTCCGTTCATCATTCGTTCAGCAGCATCCGCAGCTGTCGCAGGTACAGCGTCGAGCTCGCGTCACTGTAGTCGCGCACCACGTACCGTATGGTGCCATTGCGGTCGATCAGCACCGTCATCGGCAGGTTGTCGACCTGGTAGCTGCGGCTCACCTCCTTGGCAGGATCGAGCAGCAGTGCGAAGTCGACACGGGCCGAGCGCGCGAAATCGCGCGACTGCACCGGGTCGTCATCGACCCCCACGCCGTAGATCGACAGTCCAGCCGACCGATAAGTTGCGAAGCTGCGGTTGAGCGCGGCGAGCTGCGTGCGGCACGAGGTGCAGCGGCTGCTCCAGAAGCTCAGGACCACCACCTCACCACGGTGCTCCGACAGGCGTACGTTGTCGCCGGCGGTGGCATGCAGCGCGAAATCGGGCGCCGCCCGACCGACGAGCGCATAGGGCGGCTCGGCCGCCAGACCCGCGGCTGCCGCGAGCGTCAGCCCGAGCGCGCCAAGGAGCACCGTCACGCCCGTGCACGCGCCGGCAGACCACCGCAAGGCAACGGGCCGTTGTGCCACGTCACGCCACGCCGGGTTCGGCTGCTGCCAGCTCAATAAAGATCCTCAGCTCGAAGGGCGCGGGCAGCGCCCGCGCCAAGCCAGCAAAATTGCACAGCGTCAGCGACACTGTCAACGAAGCGAGAGACGAAATGAGGCCTGCAGCAGCGCAGTGGCCACAGCGGCGGGCGTCGTCGCGATGCGACAAGGAGTGCGCCCGCGTGCCGCCGCCCGGGGGGCGGCACGCACGTGAGACGCGTCACACGATGGGTTGGAACACCGTCAGCGGCCCGGTCTGGCCGGCGCCGCCGAGGGTTTGCATAGGGAAGGTCGCGGCGAACTGGCTATCGGTGCCGCTGAGACCCATGTAGTTCAGCAGCAGGGTGTAGACGAGCGAATCCACCGAGTTGGCCGCCGGGCTCGAGGTGCTCACCACGTTGCCATCGGGGGTGAAGGCGCCGATCTGCTGGGCGCCGGCCGCGCCGCGCAGCGCCGGGCGCACCCCCTTCGGGCTGTAGGCGAGGAAGAAGGTCGAGGCGACCGAGGAGTTGTCGCCCTGCCAGCCGAGCTTGCCGCGCCCGGCCGCGCTCGTGTCGAGCATGCTGTTGGCATTGAGCGAGCCGTCGCTGAAGACGTAGATCATCACCGGCTGCCCGACTGCGCTCGCGTACTGCAGCACCATGCCGATCATCTGACCGGCCTTGAAGTTGCGCGACTCGCCGGTGGCGCGCGTGCCATCGTGGTAGTCGTAGCCGCCCATGGTGATCGTACCCGCGCCGGCGAAGCCGTGCAGCACCATCTTCATCACGGTCGCCGTCTTGGCGAAGTCTCTGTCCATGAATGTCAACCCGGTGGAGGTCATCATGGGCTGGATGATGGCGTCCTTGGTCGCATCGAGTGACGTGGGATCGCCGAAGGTGTTCACCGTGTTGGCCGCCTTCACGTAGGCGCAGCGCACCTGGTTCTTCAGTTGCGCGTCGGAGGTACCGTCCGTGTACAACTGCACGCCGGGCTGCGCGCCCGGCATGCTGAGCGCACCGGTGAACGCCGCAGTATCGCTGGACCCGGACTGTGGGCTGGTGCCCGCGCTGATGCGTGTCTGCGACTCGATTGTCGCCACAGTCAACGGGTCGGGACTGCCGCCAGGGGGCAGCGGCACGAGCGCGGTCGCATCCGAAGGTTGTGCGATGACCGTCGGCTGGTAGGCAGGATTGATGAGCTCCATCGGCGCCATCGAGTTGCCGCCGGAGACACTCGAGTTGGTGCCGATGAGGGTCAGCAGCTGTCCGGTTCTTTTCGCCATGGCGATGCCGTACATCGGGTTGTGCGGGTTCGTCTGCGTGTCGTTCTGCGACATCGCACAAATGACTGCGCCGTTCACCCCAGCGGCGGTCGTCGGGGAGATCACGCTCATGATGCCGCGCTTGATGGCGCCATCGGCATGCCACAGGAGACCGAGCGAGGCGTCGACGTTGGCGGTCGAGCTCGGCACCATGTTGCCCGGCACACCGAGCAAGCCGTAGCCCGCCGTGGTCAGGAAGTTGGTCTGGGTATTGAGAACCCCGGACCCCGACTGTTGGCCCACGATGACCTCCGAACCCACGAGATTTGCCCCGCCGGCGAGATCGAAGCAGATGAAGGGCAGCCCGGCGCCCGCAAGGGGCACGTTGCACTGGGTCGCGTCAAGCAATGCCGCGATGTCGTTATCGAGGCCGCCGGCGTTGGCGCGGTTTGCCTTGAGGAGCGCTGCGAGCCAGGCCGGCGCCATCACCACCGCCGGTCCCGACATGAGACCCGCGGCGATGAAGTCGCGGCGTGTCCGCGGCCGGGCGTGATTCTCGTGCAGCAGTGGCTCACCGAGTGCATGCGATCGCGGGGGCTTTTTGTGGATGAAGAACATCGGCTTATCTCCAAAAACCCAGTTGAGGTCTACTGCAAGGTCACGGCGGCGCTGCCGAGCACTGCGGTGCAGGCCGCGACGGTCGCGTCCGACACCGTGGCGGTGCCACTGAGGGACTGAATCCTCTGCAGCAGCGCATCCACTTCGGCGGTCACGGCGCCAGCGGTCTGCGGGTTGGCGTTACCCACCGCATTGGTCGCCAGTGCGCTCTTGATCGTCTGGCGCAGCGCCGCGCCGCCCGCGCCGACCAGGACCCCGGCGTTCTGCCCGAGGCTCGCCTCGATGCCGGCTCCGAAGAACTGATCGCGCAGCGCGTTGCTCGCCATCATCTCGCGGCAGTAAGTGTTCGCGAGCTGCGAGATCGCGGCCTGCTGTGAGGGGCCGAAGGCGGCGATCAGCGGCCCGGCCGGCATCGACTGTTGCGACAGCCCGTAGAGGTTGTTTACTGCCGAATCGGTGATCGGCACCCCGGTGATCTTCGACAGCGAGTGGTTGACGCGCTCGAAGGTCGCGACGCCGAAGTCCGGCTGTGGGGTTGTCGGCAGCGCCGGCGGCGTCCCCGGCGGGGTGGGATCGACATACACGTGGGATGCCGAGCCGATCTGGTCGAATGACAGGAAGAACAGATCGTTCGACGGCCCGAGCGTTGCAGGCACCACCGTGCCGAGCGGGGAGAGCAGCTGCCCGTTGGCGGCCGTGTAGTTCGAGCCGCCGATCGTCGAGTTCACCGACGTGAACGCCTGGCCCGCCGGCGCGAGCACGCCGTTGACACCGATGCGGATGCCGCTGATCGGCAGGTTGGCGGGCATGGCGGTCGGGTCCAGGCTGATGAACTTCG
>DASQRV010000039.1:0-4533 GCA_035642735.1 Steroidobacteraceae bacterium | reverse complement strand
TCGCGACCGCGGGCCCCGGCGGCACCGCGCGCAGATAGAGCCGGTGGAGCAAAGCCCAGTCCAGGCACAGCCCGAGCAGCGCCACGGGGCCCAGGTGCACGAGAAAGTCGACGTAGCCGATCTGTGAGACCGAGCCAATGAGCATGTTTTGCGGGTTGCCGGTGATGGTCGCGACGCTGCCGATGTTCGAAGCGGTCGCCAGTGCCAGCAGATAGGGAACCGGCCCGAGGGCGAGGCGCCGCGTGACCCCGATGATGAACGGCGTCATCACGAGACACACGACGTCATTCGCCAGGAAGGCGGACAGGATACCGCTCGTGAACACGACCGCCGCCACAAGCTGCTGCGCATTCAGGCGCAGCACCGTGAGGTCCGCCACCCACTCGAAGAAGCCGCCGAGGTGCAAGTGCGCGACGATCACCGTCATCGAGAAGAGCAGCACGATGGTGGGAAAATCGATCGCCCGCAGTGCCTGCTGCGCGGTCATGATTCGAAATGCCACCATCAGGACTGCCCCGATGATGGCGGCGCCCGGCCGGTCGACCTTCAACCCCGGGAATTTCCCCAGGGCGAAGACGAAATAGCTGCACAAGAAAATGGCCCACGCAGCGACGCTGCGGGCATCGGAGAGTATCGTCGGGTTCAACTGCATCCTGCGGCGTCCGGGCTCCGTCAGCCGACCCCGAGAGCCTGCAGGCGGCACAGGGTCTGCGGGTGCCCCTGGTGCACGATGCCGTGCCAACCCCGTGCGGTGGCGGTCGCGACGTTGTCGGGACGATCATCGATGAACACCGTGGCCGCCGGCTCGAGCGCGAAGCGCCGCTCGGCTTCGGCGTAGATCGCCGCGTGGGGCTTCATCACGCCGGCGACGAAGGAAGGGAGCGCGCCGTGACCGATGGCGTGCAGGCGATACTCGCGCGACAGGTGCACCCAGTGCAGATCGCCGATGTTCGACAGCAGAAAGACCCGATGACGCTCGCTCAGGCGGTGCGCGAGCTCGATCATCGCCGGCTCGAGCTGGAACATGTCGAGCCACTTCGCCCGCATCTCATCCAGCGAGGCCGTCTGCGTGCGGGTGAGTCCGCGCAGCCGCTCGAGCAGGCCGTGTCCCGGCAGTCGTCCGGTCTCGTGATCCTCGAGGCGGATGCCTTTCATCACCGCGTCGCGGTCTGCGAGCTGTGCGCCGTGTGCCTGCAGAAAAGCCAGCAGCGGACGGTAGTCGAGCCGTACCAACACCCAGCCGATGTCGAATATGACGTTGCGCACGGACTGCGGAGTCGCCATGCGCTACGGCTGCAGCGCGAGCGCCGCCACCCCGCCCGTATCGCCGGGTCGCCGGTTGACCGTCACCACGGTGGGCTTGGGGAAGAAATTGAACTCGGTGGCGCTCGCCCAGGTGTAGGCGCCCATGGCCCGCCCGACGACCAGGTCGCCCACCTTCAGCAGTGGCAGCATGAGATTCTCCGCGATCACATCGATGCTGTCGCAGGTCGGGCCGGCGAGCACCGACGGCAGCCGCTCCTCGGCGTCGCGCAGCGGCTCGACCGGATAGCGCGCGTGATCGAACAACTGCCCGCTGTAGGCGCCGTACAGCCCGTCATCGAGGTAGTACCACCAGTGGCCCTCGCGCTGCGCCCGCCCCATGACCGAGGCGACGCCGATGGCACAGGGCCCGACGATGTAGCGGCCGGGCTCGGCGATGACGCGCACCCGTCGCGGAAGCTTCGCCAGCGCCGCGCGCAGCGGCGCACAGAAGCGGCTGATGTCCTGCACGGGCTCCGCGTAATCGATCGGGAAACCGCCGCCGATGTCGAGGGTGTCGAAGACGCCGAGCTGCTCGCGGCGCGCCGCCGCCATGAGCTTCGCGCACGCCGCGAGCGCCTCGACGTGCTTGGCGGGATCGCGCGTCTGCGAGCCGGCGTGGAACGAAAGTCCGCGCACGCGCACGCCGAGATCGGCGGCGAGACGCGCGAGCGCCAGGAGATTCTCCGGGTCACAGCCGAACTTGCGCGACAGGTCGACTACCGCGCCGGGTGAGCGGAACGAAACGCGCAGCAGCAGCTCGGCGCGGTCGACGAGATGCGCGAACTTGCGCACCTCGTCGGGGTTGTCCGCCACGAACAGCCGCACCCCGAACTCGAGCGCGTTGGCGATGTCCTCGGGACGCTTGATGGGGTGGGTGTGGATGCAGCGCGCGGGATCGACGCCGAGGCGCTGCACGAGCTGCACCTCGCCGGTCGTGGCGAGATCGAGGAAGCCGCCTTCCCCCAGCACGGTCTCGACGACCGCCGGGTGGGGCATGGGCTTGAGAGCGTAGTGCAGATCGACCCGCGGCAGTGCCTTCTTCAGCTTGCGAAACTGCACGCGCACGCGCTCACAGTCGAGGATCACGAGCGGCGAGCCGAATTCCTTGACGAGGCGGCGGATTTCGACGGGTTGGAACGGATCGATGAATCGCGGGCGGCGCACTTAGCGCAGTCTAAGGCAGTACGGCGCGCGTGCCCGTGCCGTCGTCACTCTCCGCCACACTGCTCGCCGCCCGCAGCAGCCGGTCGCGGATCGCGTCCCAGCGCTCACCGTCCGGCACCGCCTGCACGAGAATCTGCTGACAGCCCGCCTTGTCGAGCGTACGCAGGTTGGTGTACAGGTCGCGGCCGTACATTTCCGGGCGCCGGCCGGCGTTGATCCAGGTCACCCACTTGTGGGACCGCAGCGGCAGTCGCTGTGCGAGCACGGCCACCCGGCGGCCACCGGCCGAGGCCGCCTCGGCCTGCCCGTCGATCTCCCCCGCCGGCACCACGGTGAGCGGCGTGCGGGGCGCGTAGTGCGTCGGCGCGCTCCCCGGCACGCGCGGTGAGGCGCTCACCGGCCCGACGAGGAGCTCTCCCACGACGCTTTTTATCTGTGCGGCGGTGACGCTGCCCGGCCGCAGCAGCCGCACGCTGCCGTCCTCGAAAGCGACGATGGTCGACTCGAGGCCGATCTGGCACTCCGCGCCATCGAGAATCACACGCACGCTGTCGCCAAATTCCTCGCGTACGTGCTCGGCGCGAGTGGGCGAGAGCCGTCCGTACCGGTTGGCGGACGGCGCGGCGATGCCGCCGCCGAAGGCGGTGAGCAGCTGCTGGGCCATCGGGTGCGCCGGCACGCGGATCGCGATGGTGTCCTGGCCGCCGGTGATCACATCGTGCACGTTTGCCGCGCGGGGCATCACCATGGTGAGCGGCCCCGGCCAGAAGGCATCCGCGAGTCGCCCGGCGCTGTCGGGCACCTCGCGCACCCAGCGGTGCAGATAACGCGGGCTGTCGAGGTGCACGATCACCGGGTGATCGGTCGGACGTCCCTTGACCTCGAAGATCCGCCGTACCGCCGCGGGGTTCTGCGCGTTGGCGCCGAGGCCATAGACCGTCTCGGTCGGGAAAGCGACGAGCTCGCCATCGCGCAGCGCCTGCACGGCGGTCTCGATCTCGACCTGGGTAGCTCTAACGACGCGAACCATAGAGGGAGAGGATTCTACCAAGCCGGCAACGATCGCTTCCTGCATGTTGCAGGAAAGCATCAGCTGGCGCTGCTATTCGAGGTCGTGCCGCGCCCAGTGGCCATCGGCACTGCGTGTCAACTCGTAGGCCGGCCAATAGTGCTTGTCGAGCTTGAGCGTGATCACCTCGGGTGCGTTGTTCCAGGTGATGGTCTTCAGCCGCACCGAGGAGCGGTCGGGGCGCCCGGTCACGGTCTTGAGAAACGTGTCGAGGTCTGGCGTCGGCACACCGTCCACTTCCATGATGCGCCGTCCGGGGTAAAGACCGTAGCGGGTTGCGGGCGATCCGTACGCGAAGTAAGCGACGTACACGCCCTTCGGATCGACGCCCCGCTGCACGCTCATGGCGCGGTGCGGCGCCTGCAGCGTCGCTCCGCCCCACTCCACGAGGCGAGTGACGTCCGTGCCCGGCAGCTCTGTTGTGGCGATGTCGAGGGTCTGCTCCGCCTCGCCACGCCACACGGTGACCTTCACGCGCGGCTTGTCCGCGGCCTGGCGCTCGACTTCGCGAAAGTGGGTGACGACCGTACCGTCGATGGCGAGCAGCAGGTCACCCTGCTGCAGGTGCTCGGCGGCGTCGGACCCGCCGACCAGCCGCACCACCGTGAGCGCCTGACGGCGCGTGGGGGTGTGCTGCGCGAGGCGCTGCGTCCAGGCCTCCGACAGGCCGATCTGGCGGGCGCTGGCGAGCGGCAGCACGCCGAGCTCGACGTCGAGCGAGTGCAGCGGCAGCGGCTTGCGCACGCGGTCGATCATGTCGGCGACGAGATCGATAGGGACGCCGCGCGTATCCTGCGCGAGCTCGCGGCCGCTCTCGTAGGCGAAGCTCGACCAGGTGCCGAGCACGTTGCCGCTCTTGTCGGCGAGCACACCATCGAACTCGGTGGGCGGATTGACCAGCTGCACCGTCTCGAGATTGCTGTCGCGGAAGCGCATCGTGCGTGACAGCGGCAGATCGAGCGGCTCGATGCTGGCTACCTGGGTAGCGCGCGAGT
>DASQRV010000038.1:0-4589 GCA_035642735.1 Steroidobacteraceae bacterium | reverse complement strand
CTCGCCGAGGTGCCGGCGACGGCCTTGACCCAATGCCTGCGGGATCAGGACCAAGCTTTCAGCCGCTTCTTTGCCAGGCACGCACGCTATCCCCGTTTCAAAGCCAAGGGCTGCCGGCAGAGTCTTCGGTTTCAGGACGTGGGCGCCTCGTGGCGCTCGGGGGTGCTGCGGCTCCCCAAGCTCGGAGTTCTGAAACTCGCTGAAGGGATTCCCGAGATCGAGCGCCCCGACATGGTGACCCTCTCGCGGGATGCGAGAGGGGCGTACTACGTGAGCTTATGCGCGGAGGTTCCCTGCCCCTTGCTCCGAGGCACTGGCGAATCAGTGGGAGTGGATCTCGGCCTTACACATCTGGCGACCCTCTCCACCGGGGAGAAGATCCCCAACCCCAGGCACTATCAACGACGCCTGAGATACCTGCGCCAGCAGCAGCGCTGCCTCGCACGGCGGCAGAAGGGAAGCCACCGCCGTGAGAAGCAGCGTGTGCGAGTCGCGCGCGCTCATGCGCGGGTGCGCGAGGCCCGCCAGTACGCGCTGCATACTCTGAAGACTCGTTTGGTGAGGGAATTTGATGTCATCGCCATTGAAGACCTGAATGTGAGAGCTCTGGCGCGTGGGCGAGGTGCCCGCGCGATCCACGACGTCGCATTCGGCGAACTGCGACGGCAGCTAAGATACAAGAGCGATTGGTACGGCAAACTGCTCTTGGAGGTAGATCGGTGGTATGCCTCGAGCAAGCACTGCTCGGTGTGCCGGTTCAGACTCGATGAGTTGCGGCTCGATCAAAGGCAGTGGAGGTGCCCGAAGTGCGGAAGCTGCCATGATCGGGATATCAATGCCGCACGGAATCTGCTGACGCAGGGTGTGCGTCAGCTTGCCGGTCGTGACGACCGGGACCTGCGCGTGGATGCGGGAGATGCATGCCCAGAAGAACATATTCTGGTGCAGGTGCTCGCAGAGGAAGCGCGAAGCGGGCACCACAATCGAGCCGGTCTGGAACCGGCGAGATTGGGGTAGCAGCACAGTCAAGCACCGGAAACTGTCGGCTGCGCGGTTTTTGCGGTGCAGTAACGTGACCCCGAAGAAGGCCCCGGTGCGCAACGGCAAGGAGCGCATCCTCGATGCTGCGGAGCAGCTCTTCGCGCAGCGTGGCTTCTATGGCGTTCCGCTGCGCGACATCACCCGGGCCGCCGGCGTCGATGTCGCGCTGGTTGGCTATCACTTCGGCGGCAAGCGCGAGCTGTTCGCCGCGGTGTTCGAGCGGCGCGCCGAGGTGCTCAACCGCGAGCGCCTGGAGTTGCTCGAGGAGGCGCGGCGTGCGGCGCTCCCCGGCGCCCCGGCACTCGAGGCGATCATCAATGCCTTCACCCAGCCGCTGGTCGAGCGCTCGGCGCGCGGCGGACCGGGGTGGAAGAGCTACTTCGCGCTGATCGCCTACGTCAACAATTCCCGGGAGTTCGCCGAAGGTCTGATGAGGCGGCACTTCGACCCGCTGGTCGCGCGCTTCATCGTGGTGACGCGCGACGCGCTGCCCCGCTGTCCGCCGCAGGAGATCTACTGGGCCTATCTGTTCCTCACCGGGGCGCTCACGTTGACCTTCGCCGAGACCGGCCCCATCGATCAACTCTCCGGCGGCCTGTGCCGTGCTTCGGACCTCCATGCCGTCCACGAGCGGCTCGCGCCGTACATGGCGGCGGGACTGCGCGCGCTGTGCGCCCGCGCCGGGCCGCCGCCGCGCCCGGGCAAGCGCGTCGAGCGGCGCGCCCAGGCACGGGGAGCGGCGCCTGACCGCGCCCCGCGCCGATGAAGTACCGCCACAGCTTCCACGCCGGCAACTTCGCGGACGTCCACAAGCACATCGCGCTCCTCGCATTGCTGCGCGCCCTGAAGAAAAAGGGTAAGGGCTTTCTGTATCTGGAGACCCACGCGGGGCGCGGCAGCTACGACCTCTCGGGCCACCCCGCAGAGGCCGCCGGCGGTGTCGGCCGTTTCCTCGAAGCGCAGCACGAGGCGCCGGAGCTGCGCGACTACGCGGCGGTCATCGCCGCGCTGCGCGCGCGGACGGCCCGGCGACACCTGTATCCGGGCTCGCCTCTCGTCGCGGCTGCCGAGCTGCGCGCCCAGGACCGCGCCGTGCTCATCGAGCTGCAGGGCGCCGAGGCGCATGCGCTCGAGCAATCGCTCTCCACCCTTGCCGACGCGCGCGCCGGCGGGCTCCCGGTACGCGTCGAGCGCGGCGATGGTTTTCTGCGCCTGAAGGCGTTCCTGCCGCCGCCGGAGCGGCGCGGCCTCACCTTTATCGATCCACCGTACGAGGAGACGCAGCAGGACTTCCGGCAGGTCACCGCCGCGCTCGTCGAAGCCACGCGCCGCTTCCCGACCGGGGTGCTCGCGGCGTGGTACCCCATCAAGGACGAGCGCACCATCGGCCCTTGGCAGAGCGAGTGTTTGCGCGCCCTGCGAGCAGCGCTCGCCTCGCCTCCCGCGGTACTCGCGAGCGAGCTGTGGCTGTATCCGCGTGATTCGCGCGTCGCGCTGAATGGCTCGGGGCTGTTGATCGTGAACCCGCCCTGGCTCACCCTCGAGCGCATGCAGGTGTGGCTGCCGGAGCTGCAGGCGAGCCTCGCGGTCTCCGCCGGCGGAGGCAGCAGCGCGCGTTTGCTGTCAGAATCCGCCTGATGAGCCCGGCTGTCGATGAATACGGTGTCTTCGGCCACCCGGTCGCTCACAGCTTCTCGCCCTTCATTCACGGCTTCTTCGCCCGCGCCACGGGCCAGCAGATGAGCTACCGCGCCTACGACGTCGCGCCGGAGGAGTTCAGCGAGCGGGTGACGGACTTCTTCAGCGGCGGCGGCCGCGGCCTGAACATCACGCTCCCCCACAAGATCGCGGCGGTCGAGGTGGCGCAGGAACTCACCGCGCGCGCCGCGCACGCCGCAGCGGTCAACACGCTCGCGCTGCAGGATGACAACGTCGTCCTCGGCGACAACACCGATGGGGCGGGCCTGGTGCGCGATCTGTGCGACAACCTCCGGATCGTCATCACGCAACGCCGCCTGCTGATCCTCGGCGCCGGCGGCGCGACGCGCGGCGTGCTCGCGCCGATTCTGGGTCTCGAGCCCGCCATCGTGGTGATCGCCAACCGCACGCCCGAGCGCGCCGAGGCGCTCGCCGCGGCCTTTGCCGACCTCGGCGTCACGCAGGGGGTAGGCTTCGCCTACGTCGGGGACACGCCTTTCGATCTCATCATCAACGCCACCTCCGCCAGCCTCTCGGGCGACATACCACCCATCCCGGCGGGTGCGATCGGCCCCGAGACGGTGTGCTACGACCTCGCCTACGGGCGCTCCGCGATGGCCTTCGTGCGCTGGGCGAAGCAGTCCGGCTGTCGACGCGCGGTGCAGGGCCTCGGCATGCTGGTAGAGCAGGCGGGGGAGTCCTTCCGCCTGTGGCGCGGCGTGCGGCCGGAAACGGCGCCGGTAATCGCGGCCCTCAAGGAACGCATCGGCAGCGTGTAGGGGTGGGTCAACGCATCGTGACGAATTCTTCCGCCGAGGTCGGGTGGATCGCCACCGTGTCGTCGAAATCCTTCTTCGTTGCGCCCATGCGCAGCGCCACCGCGAAGCCCTGCAACATCTCATCGGCGCCGGGACCCACTACGTGGAGCCCCACGATGCGTTGCTCGGGACCCGCCGTGATGAGCTTCATCTCCGATCGCGGCTTGGCGGTCGTCACGGCGTTATAGAGGGGCACGAAGCTCGAGCGAAACACGCGCACGTTGTCGGCGCCGTAGCGCTCACGGGCGGCCTTCTCCGACAACCCCACCGTGCCGAGCGGCGGGTGGCCGAAGATCACGGACGGAATGTTCTCGTAGTCGAGATGCCGCCCTGCTTGTCCCCCGAACAGCCGGTCCGACAGCCGTCGGCCCGCTGCGATCGCGACCGGTGTCAGCTGCACGCGCCCGGAAACATCGCCGATCGCGTAGATGCCGGGCACGTTGCTCACCTGGTACCTGTCATTCCAGATGAACCCCTGCACATCCAGCCCGACGCCGGCGCGCTCGAGGGCGAGACCGTCGACCACCGCCCCACGGCCGATGGCCCACAGCACCCTGTCGAAGGGCCCGAGCTGCCGGCCATCGCGAGCTTGCAGCTCGAGCGCACCGTGCGCCGCGCGGCGCAGGGCAGCCGGCACGGCGCGTGTGACGATCTCCACACCGTCCTCCCGCAGCATCGTGAGCCCCACTTCCCCGAGCATGTCCTCGAAGGACTTCAGTGCCGTGTCGCCGCGCAGCACGAGCGTAGTCTGCGTACCGAGGCCCGCGAAGATGCCGGCGAGCTCGATGGCGATATAGCTGCTGCCCACCACCGCGACGCGCCGCGGACGCTCGGTGAGCTCGAAGAAGCCGTCCGAGGTGATGCCGAGCTCGGTGCCCGGCACCCCGGGCAGGCGCGCCCGGCTGCCGGTGGCGATGAAGATGTGATCGGCGCGCAGCAGGCGGCCTCCCGCGCTCACGGTATGTGCATCGACGAAACTGGCGTGCGCGCGCACCAGCTCGACGCTGCGTTTCGCGAGGTTGGCGGCGTAGA
>DASQRV010000037.1:0-9010 GCA_035642735.1 Steroidobacteraceae bacterium | reverse complement strand
ATGGTGTTGGTGACTCAGGTGCTCGAAGCCCACGTGCTCGGCGAAGGCGACTGGATCGCCGCCAGCGAGATCTGTCAGCTGTGCCGGCTCGATCTGGACGCGGTACTCGAGCTCGCGGCACTCGGTGTCACCTCCTCACGCGAGCGAACGCCCGGTGAGTGGCAGGTGCCGGCGACGGCGCTGCCGCGTCTGCGCGTGGTGGGCCGGCTGATGCGCGACCTCGGTGTCAACGTGAGCGGCGCCGCACTCGCCCTCGAGCTGCTGGAGGCGCGACGCGAGCTCGAGGTCCGCCTGCATCGCCTCGAGCGCCTGGTCGGGGATTACTGACCGAAGTTGCTGCCACCCGCACTCAGCCAGTCGCGCTCCTCCGCCGTGCTGCTGCGGCCGAGCACCTGATTGCGGTGGGGGAAACGTCCGAACCGCTCGATGATCCCGCGGTGGTTTTCCGCAGAGCGCAGCGTACTCGCGAAGTGCCCGTGCAGCTCCGGCGGCGCCTCGGAGAGCAGCCGCCGATAGGCGGCGACGGACTCCTCCTGCACTTCGCGGCTTTCGGCGTGCTGCAGCGGCATGTAGAAGAAGATCCGCTCCACCACCTCGAGCGCCGCATCCGCCGCCGACTGCATGCCTGAGAGCGTGAGCGCCAGCGCCTGGGCGTCAGTTGCGAACGCCCGCGCGGTGCCGCGGAAGATGTGGCGCGGGAATTGATCGAGCAACAGGATGAGGCTCAGCCGCCGTCGCGGCCCGTCCGCCCAGCTCGCGAGCTCGCCGCGCGCGGCGCGCTCGACCAGCGCACCGAAGCGCACCCGGATCTGCTCGTCGCGTCGCTGGCGCATCACCGAGCTCTCGTCCGCGAACCAGAAGGTCATGCGCCGGTTGAATCCCTCTGCCGACAGAGGCGTTTTGCCGAACCAGAAATCGCGGACCCCGCGGGCCTCATCCATGGGGCGCAGTCGGATCCGAGCCGGCCTCGTCGGCCTCGAACAACCGCTCGAGCTGCTTCGCGGCGGCGATCGAGGTGGCGAGGAATTTCTCCTCGTCGTCCTTGACCGCGTACTGTGCCTGGAGCGTCTTCTGATCGTGCTCGCGGAAGCGGCGCACCGCTTCGCTGGCGTTGCCCTTCGTCTCGCCGAGCGCCTCGAGCACCGCGGCGGCGATCTCCAGGCTCGACGCGTAGGTCTCGCGGATCACCTCGGTGACACCGGCGTCCATGAGCGCGAACGCGTGCTGGCGGTTGCGGGCGCGCGCCAGGATGCGCAGCTGCGGGAACTGCTCGCGCACCAGCGTCGCGGTGCGCACCGAGGCATCGACATCATCGATCGCCAGCACCAGTACGCGCGCGTTGTCGGCCCCGGCGGAACGCAGCAGATCGAGCCGCGAGGGGTCGCCGTAGTAGACATCGTTGCCGAAGCGCCGGACGAAATTAACGTTCGTCGGGCTGCTGTCGAGCGCGGTGAAGGACAATCCCTTCATCTGCAGGACGCGCGCCACGATCTGACCGACGCGTCCGAAGCCGGCAATGATCACCGGCTTGTCGCGGGCTTCGATGTCGTCGTAGGGGGCTTCGGGTGTGCCAGCCGTGCGCCGGGCGAGCGCCTCGTACGCGATCAGCAGCAGCGGCGCCAGCATCATCGACAGCGTCACCGCGAGAATCAGCAGATCGCTGGTGGCGGCATCGAGGAGCCGTCCGCGCGCGGCCAGCGTGAACAGCACGAAGGCAAATTCCCCGCCCGTCGGCAGCGCGAATCCCAGCCGCTGCGCGGAGTCCCCGCGCATGCGCGTCAGCTTGCCGAGAGCGGTGATGGCGAGGATTTTCACCACCAGGAAGCCGGCCGTGACCGCGAGCAGCTGCAGCGGCTCGGAGCGCAGCAGTCCGAGGTTCGCCGCCATGCCGACGGAGATGAAGAACAGGCCGAGCAGCAGGCCCTTGAAAGGCTCGATGTCCGCTTCGAGCTCATGTCGGAACTCGCTGTCGGCGAGTATCACGCCGGCGAAAAACGCACCGAGCGTCGCCGAGAGGCCGATGCGATTGGCGAGCACTGCCGTGATGATGACGGTCAGGAGCGCCGCGGCCGTGAACACCTCGCTCACCTTCACGCGGGCCACCAGGCGCAGCGCGGGCCGCAGTATCAGCCGCCCCCCGCCGACCAGCACGACGGTCGTGACCACGGCGAGTTTCACGAGGCTTATCCACCAGGAGCTGCCGATCGGGTGTGGGGTGGCGGACGGCTCGAGGAGCGGCAGCACCGCGAGTCCCGGCAGCACGGCGAGATCCTGGAACAGCAGGATGCCGAAGGCCGCGCGCCCCTGCTGGGTCTTCAGCTCGCGGCGCTCGGCGAGCATCTGCAGCACCAGCGGCGTCGAGGAGAGCGACAGGCCGAAGCCGATGATGAGGGCGGCGACCGGCGCCTGTCCCAGCGCCCAGGCGATCGCACCGAGCAGCAGCGTGCACAGCGTCACCTGCGCGGCGCCGAGTCCGAAGACGATCTTTCGCATCACCCACAGCCGCGTCGGCTGCAGCTCGAGCCCGATGACGAACAGCAACAGCACGATGCCGAACTGGGCCACCTGCGTGATGTGGTTGACATCGCTGATCAGGTTCAGGCCCCAGGGACCAATGACGAGCCCCGCCACGAGGTAGCCGAGGATCGAGGAGAGCCGTGCGAAGCGAACCAGCGACACCGCGACCACGGCCGCCGCCAGCAGGATGGCAGTTTGTGTCAGGGTAATCATGGGGCCGCCGAACGATTCTCGCAGGAATCGACCCGCGAAGCGCGCGTCGCCATCCCTTGAGTTTCGCGGCCGCGGTCCCCATCCCACCGCAATGCTCGATGACGAACCGCTCGATAACGGACCGACCGCGCCGCAGGGCGCGCCTGAATCGGCGCTGCCCGCTGCATCCGAGCCGGTGGCCGCCGGCGATCCGCTCGATGCTTATTCCGCCGCCGTGGTGGGGGCCGTCGAGCAGGTCGGCCCGGCGGTAGTCAGCGTCTACGTCGGAGGCGCCGCGGAAGCCGAGCGCGCGCGTGGCGGAGCCGGCTCGGGCGTCGTGGTGACACCCGATGGGTACCTCCTCACCAACGAGCACGTCGTACAGCGCGTGAGCGAAGCGCGCGTCACCTTCGTCGATGGCCGCACCGTGCCGGCGGTGGTGAGCGGTCGCGATCCCGCGACCGATCTCGCGGTATTGCGTGCCCAGGCGGGAGCGCTGCCCTACGCGCGGCTCGCTCCAGAGCAGCGGCTGCGCGCCGGCCAATTGGTGATCGCGGTGGGCAATCCCCTCGGCTTCGAATCCACCGTGTCGGCCGGAGTGGTGAGTGCGCTCGGACGCTCGCTGCGCAGCCGCCAGGGACGGCTCATCGAGGGGGTGGTGCAGCACACCGCGGCGCTCAATCCCGGCAACTCGGGCGGCCCGCTGGTCGATTCGCTGGGACGCGTCGCGGGCATCAACACGGCCATCATCGCCACGGCGCAGGGGATCGGGTTCGCCATCCCGGCATCGACCGCGCAATGGGTGTTGACGGAGATCCTCACCCAGGGACGCGTGCGCCGCGCCTGGCTCGGCATCGGGGCGCGCGACCGGCCTCTCGACCTGCGCCTGGTGCGTGCGCTCGGACTGCGCAGCACGCGGGCGGTGGAAGTGCTGTCGCTCGAGAGCTCGGGCCCGGCGGCGGCTTCAGACCTGCGCTCGGGGGACCTGATCGTGCGCGTCAACGATGCCGATGTCGAAGGCATCGACGCACTCCACCGGCAGCTCGCCCGCGTACCGCCTCACACGACGCTGACGCTTCACATCGTGCGTCGGACGCAGTTGCGCGCCATAGCCCTCACGGTGCGCGAGCCACCGACCTGAGGCGGGCTCGCACCTCGATCTGCCGGGCGCCAGGAGGCGCCACCTCACTCGCACAGACTCTCGAGATAACCCTGCGCCGCGGGCGAAAGGCGCTTGCGTGCCAGAGCCCGCGCCTTGGGGGCATCCAGGATGTACTCGAGCGGTCCGGAGATGAGCATCTGACGGATGCCGGGATGGCGGAGCGAGTCGCGCGCCATCTGGTTGAGGAGCGTGAAGCCGCGGCTGATGGTGCGCCCGGAGGCGCGGTTCTGCTCGATGATGCGCGCGAGGTACTGCCCGAAGCGAGCGTAGAGGAAATAATCGTCGTCCCCGACCTGAAAGCGCGCTTCGGCGAAGAAGTCGGGAAAATTGCGCTCCAGGTATTCGTTGAGACGTTGGAGGCTCGGCCCAGGGTCGCTGTCAGTCGACACTTTGCGCGGCTTCATTTCGGTGCGAACACCTCGTTGATGAGCAGCTGTGGCGGCGCGCATGTTGGGACAGCGCGCGCGCCGATGCAAGAGGAGAAGGCGCGGCAGTCCTGCGCCGCGGATCGCCGGCTGAGTCAGGGTGAAGTCGCGAGCCAGTCCTCGCGCCTGAGACGATAGAGCACGTGGCGGCGCAGCGGGTGCCCCGCGGGGATCCGCGGATGATCGAAGTCCCCGGTCACATCACGGGACATGCCGAGCCGTTCCATCACGGCCCGCGAGCGGCGGTTCAGTGGCACGGTGAAAGAGACCACCGCTTCGACGACCAGGCTCTCGAAAGCGAAGCGCAGGCACTCCCGGCCCGCTTCGGTGGCGAAGCCTTTACCCCAGCTGGCCCGCTCGAGGCGCCAGCCGATCTCGACGCACGGAGTGAACGGCGCCTCGAACGACGGCACGTCCAGCCCCACGAAACCGATGAACGCGCCGCTCTCACGCCGCTCCACTGCCCAGAACCCCCACCCCCGACGTGCGATCTCTGCCTCGCATCCCCGGGCGAGCCGCTCGCTTTCGGCCGGGCTGAGGCGCCCGGGCATGAACTCCATGGCGAGCGGATCGGCGTTGAGGGCCGCGAAGGGCGGAAGATCGCTCGCGCGCCACTGCCGCAGCCAAAGACGCGGGGTGCTGAGCTCGGACATCTCCATCACCGCTTGCAAGGGCTTCGCAGGCCGGTATTATCGGACGCATAGTGATGGTGTAAGACAGTCGATCGACGGACCGCGGGACCACGCCCGTCCGTGCGCGACTGCTCGTTCGCCGGCCCCCGAGCTGTTCGAGGGCTGCGCGGATCTCCTGAGCGAATGAATTGCCGGTGTGCGCTCGAGCTGCGGTCCTCAGGTGCCGCTCGCCCGTGCGCGCGCCTGAAACGCACGCGCAGCGAGAGAGCCCCCATGCACGCCCCATCCCGCGGACTCCACCGAGACACTTACGAGCGCGACAGCTGCGGCTTTGGGCTCATTGCGAGCCTGGATGATGCGCCGAGCCACTGGCTCGTGCGCACGGCGATCACTTCGCTCAACCGCCTCACTCACCGCGGGGCCATTGCAGCGGATGGCAAGACGGGCGATGGCTGCGGACTGCTGCTGAAGAGACCGGAGCGTTTCCTGCGTGCGCTCGCGCAGGAGTCCGCGATTGCGCTCAGCCAAAGCTTTGCCTCGGGGCTCGTGTTCCTGTCGCGCGACGCGCCGCGGGCGGCGGCCGCGAAGGCGGTGTTCGGCGCGCAGCTCGCGCGGCAGGGGCTCGAGGTCGCCGGCTGGCGCCCGGTGCCTGTCAATCCGGGCGCCTGTGGCGCCGAGGCCCTCAAGACGCTGCCGCTCATCGAGCAGTTGTTCGTCAACTGCCCGGCGGCGGACCTCGATGAGGCGGCGTTCAACCGGCGCCTGTTCGTGGCGCGGCGCCTCAGCGAGAAGGCGTGCGCCGATGATGCGGCGTTCTACGTCCCGAGCCTCTCCGCCAGCACCTTCGTCTACAAGGGCATGGTGATGCCGCAGCACCTGGCTGAGTTCTACCCGGATCTCGATGATCCGCGCCTCGAGAGCTCGGTGGCGGTGTTCCATCAACGCTTCTCCACCAACACCCTGCCGCAGTGGCGGCTCGCCCATCCCTACCGCTACCTCGCCCACAACGGCGAGATCAACACCATCCAGGGCAACCGCAACTGGGCGACCGCGCGCGGGCCGTTGCTGCGCTCGCCGCTCCTGCCTGAGCTGCAGGAGGTGCTACCGCTGGTCGCGCCCACCGGGTCCGACTCGCAGAGCCTCGACAACATGCTCGAGGTGCTGCTGGTGGGTGGCCTCGACCCGCTGCACGCCATGCGGCTGCTCATGCCGCCGGCCTGGCACGGGCTCGACAGCATCGACCCGGAGCTGCGCGCGTTCTACGAGTACTACTCGGTGCACATGGAGCCGTGGGACGGACCGGCGGGGGTCGTGCTCACCGATGGCCGTTATGCGCTGTGCACGCTCGATCGTAACGGGTTGCGTCCGGCGCGCTTCGTGCTCACGAGTAACCGGTGCCTCACGATCGCCTCCGAGAGCGGCGTATGGGATTACCGGCCCGAAGAGGTCGTGAAGCAAGGCAAGCTCGGACCCGGCGACATGATCGCGCTCGATCTCGAGACCGGTGTGCTCATGTCCTCGCAGGACATCGACCGGCTGCTGAAAACGCGCCATCCCTACAAGGCATGGCTCAAGCAAGGTGTGCGCTACCTCGAGAGCGACCTGGTGGACCCGCGCCTTGCAGCCGAGCCCATGGACCGCGCGACCCTCTCGCTCTACCAGAAGATGTTCAACGTCACGCAGGAGGAACGCGAGGACATCATCCGCGTGCTCGCGCAGGACGAGAACGAGGCGGTCGGCTCGATGGGCGATGACACCCCGCTCCCGGTGCTGTCGTGCCGGGTGCGCTCGCTCTACGACTACTTCCGCCAGCAGTTCGCCCAGGTCACCAACCCGCCGATCGACCCGCTGCGCGAGTCGCTGGTGATGTCGCTGCAGACGCAGATCGGCCCCGAGTGCAACATCTTCCTGCCGGCCCCTGAGCACGCCCGCCAGGTGGTGCTCGGCTCGCCGATCCTCTCGCAGCGCAAGCTCCGCCAGATCCTCGCCATCGAGGAGGTGACGCACGAGTTTCTCGACCTGCAGTACGAGCCGGCCGAGGGGCTGAAACGCGCGATCGAGCGGTTGTGCATGCAGGCCGAGAGCGCGGTGCGCGAGGGCAAGCTCGTGCTGCTGCTGTCGGATCGTTATCTGGTCAAGGGACGCATCCCGGCGCACGCGCTGCTCGTCACCGGCGCCGTGCACCAGCACCTGGTCAAGGCGGGTCTGCGCTGCAAATGCAACCTGCTGGTCGAGACCGGCACTGCGCGCGAGCCGCATCACTTCGCCTGCCTGATCGGCTACGGCGCGACCGCCGTATATCCCTACATGGCGTACCAGGTGCTGTTCGAGATGATGCGCAAGGGGCGGGTGAAGCTCGACTTCGCGGCGCGGCTGGAGCTCGGTCGCAGCTATCGTGCGGGGCTGCGCAAGGGCCTGTTCAAGATCATGTCGAAGATGGGCATCTCCACCATCTCGAGCTACCGCAGCTCACAGCTGTTCGAGATCGTGGGGCTCGCGGAGGAGGTGGTGCAGCTGTGCTTCACCGGCACCGAGAGCCGCGTGCAGGGCGCGGACTTCGGCGATCTCGAGGCGGACGCGCTCGCGCTCGCGACGCTCGCCTGGGACCCGCGCGCGGCCATCGCGCAGGGGGGACTGCTGAAGTACGTGCACGGCGGCGAATACCACATGTACAACCCCGACGTGATCGCGGCGCTGCAGGCGGCGGTGGTCTCGGGCGAGTACGCGCACTATCGTGAGTTCGCACAGTTGGTGAACCGCCGCCCGCCCGCGACGTTCCGCGATCTGCTCGCCTTGCGGGCGGCAGGTCCGGCGTTGCCGCTGAGCGAGGTCGAGCCGCCCGAGACGGTGCTCGCCCGTTTCGACAGCGCCGGGATGTCTCTCGGCGCGCTGTCGCCCGAGGCGCACGAGGCGCTCGCGATCGCCATGAACCGCCTCGGCGCACGCTCCAACTCGGGCGAGGGCGGCGCAGACCGCGCTCGCTATGGCACCGAGAAGAACTCGAAGACCAAGCAGGTGGCGTCCGGGCGCTTCGGCGTGACTGCCGAATACCTGATCAACGCCGAGGTCTTGCAGATCAAGATCGCGCAGGGCGCCAAGCCCGGCGAGGGTGGCCAGCTGCCCGGGCACAAGGTCAACGACATGATCGCCACCCTGCGCTTCGCGCGGCCGGGCGTGGGCCTGATCTCGCCACCGCCGCACCACGACATTTATTCCATCGAGGACCTCGCGCAGCTGATCTTCGACCTGAAACAGGTGAACCCGCGGGCACTCGTGTCGGTGAAGCTGGTGGCCGAGCCCGGTGTCGGCACCGTCGCCGCCGGCGTCACCAAGGCCTACGCGGACCTCATCACCATCTCCGGCTACGACGGTGGTACGGGCGCCTCCCCGCTCTCATCGATCAAGTACGCGGGCAGCCCCTGGGAGCTGGGCCTCGCCGAAACGCATCAGACGCTGCGACTCAACGACCTGCGCCATCGGGTGCGCCTGCAGACCGACGGCGGCCTCAAGACCGGGCTCGATGTGGTGAAGGCCGCGATCCTGGGCGCAGAGAGCTTCGGATTCGGCAGCGCGCCCATGGTGGCCCTCGGCTGCAAGCATCTGCGCATCTGCCATCTCAACAACTGCGCGACCGGAGTCGCGACGCAGCACCAGGTGCTGCGCTCGAAGTACTTCACCGGTCTGCCGGAGATGGTGATCAACTACTTCCGCTTCGTGGCCGAGGAAGTCCGCGAGATCCTCGCCTCCCTCGGGGTCCGCAGCCTCACCGACATCATCGGCCGCACCGAGTGCCTCGAGGCAGTGCCGGGAACCACGCCGAAGCAGCGCAAGCTCGATCTCACCCCGATCCTCTCGGATGCCGGAGTCAGCCGCGATGCGCCGCAGTTCTGCAACACGGAAAGCAACACACCGTTCGACAAGGGCGAGCTCGCCGAGCACATGGTGCGTGACATGCTGCCGGCCATCTGTGCGCGCAGCGGCGGCGAATGGCACTACCAGCTCTGCAACTATCACCGCTCGATCGGCGCACGGCTGTCGGGCGAGATCGCGCGCCGTTGGGGCAACTACGGCATGGAAGACGC
>DASQRV010000036.1:0-2919 GCA_035642735.1 Steroidobacteraceae bacterium | reverse complement strand
CTCGTGATCGGTGAAGAGCGCACGCCCGTGCCCGCGAGTGCCGCAGCGCTGCTCGCGGCGCTGCGCACCGCGCTGGCGCGCGCGCCGCGGCCCCAGCCCGACATCGCGGGCGTACCGCTCGCGGGCGGCCTCGTCGGATATGCCGCTTACGACGTGGTGCGGCACTTCGAGCGGTTGCCCGCCCCCGCGGGGCGCACGGCTGCGGTCCCGGCGCTGCACTACGTCGCGCCGCGCTCGGTACTGGTGTTCGATCACCTGACGCGCGGCGTCGCCCTCGTGCACGCGGGCTCGGAGGCTGAGCGGCGCTCGCTCCGCGCCGAGGTGGTGCGCGCGTTGCGCGGGGGGTTGCCGAATGACCGCCGGCCGGGGCGCTACGCGCCGCCCGCCGCGGCGTTCACGCGCGCCGACTATCTCGCCGGCGTGCGGCGCACCCAGGAATACATCGCCGCGGGCGATGTGTACCAGCTGGTGCTCGCCAGCCGCTTCTCGGGCCGGCATGAGCTCGACCCGTTCCAGGCGTATCGCGCCCTGCGTCTCATCAACCCTTCCCCCTATATGTATTACTGTGCGCTCGGGGATGTCACGGTGGTCGGCTCATCCCCCGAGGCGCTGGTGAAGCTCAACGCCCGCCGCGCGCAGCTGCGCCCGATCGCCGGCACCCGCCCGCGCGGCGCGGACTCCGGCGGCGATGCGGCGCGGGCGGCGGAGCTGCTCGCCGACCCGAAGGAGAACGCCGAGCACGTGATGCTCGTCGACCTGGCGCGCAACGACCTCGGGCGCGTGGCGCGCGCCGGCAGCGTGCGCGTCGATCCCTACCGCTGCGTCGAGCGCTACAGCCACGTCATGCACCTCGTGAGCGGTGTCGAGGGCGAGCTCGCCGAAGGTCGTGACGCCTTCGACCTGTTCGCCGCCGCGTTTCCGGCGGGCACGCTCGTGGGTGCGCCCAAGGTGCGCGCCATGCAGATCATCGACGAGCTCGAGCCGGTGAGTCGTGGCCTGTACGGCGGCACGGTGGGCTACTTCGGCGCGCGCGGCGACATGGATCATGCCATCACCATCCGTACGCTGGTGTTCGCGGGTGATGAATACAGCTACCAGGCCGGCGCCGGCATCGTCGCCGACAGCGTGCCCGAGAGCGAGCACGAGGAAGTGCTGGCGAAGAGTGCCGCCCTGGTGCGCGCACTCGAGCTCGCGGAGGACGGGCTGTGAAGGTGCGCCTGCTGCTCATCGATAACTACGACTCCTTCACCTACAACCTGGTGCAGGCATTCCTGGTGCTCGGCGCCGAGGTGGAGGTGCACCGCAACGATGCACTCACGCCCGCCGCGGCGCGCGCACTCGCTCCGACGCACCTGTGCATCTCGCCGGGGCCGGGAACGCCGTACGACGCCGGTGTCTCGATGGACATGATCCGCGAGTTCGCCGGGCGGATACCGGTGCTTGGGGTGTGTCTCGGTCATCAGTCGATCGTCGAGGTCTTCGGCGGCAAGGTCGTGCGTGCCGGCCGACTCATGCACGGCAAGACCTCTCTCGTGCGGCACGATGCGCGTACGATCTTTGCGGGGCTACCGCAGCCGTGCGAGGTGGGGCGCTACCACTCCCTGATCGCGGAACCCGCGAACCTGCCGGCAGTGCTCGAAGTGAGCGCGCGCACTGACGAGGGGGAGATCATGGCGGTGCGGCACCGCACGCTCACGATCGAGGGCGTGCAGTTTCACCCGGAGAGCATCCTGACGCCCGAGGGTCCACGGCTACTCGGTAATTTCCTCGAGTACCGCGCCGGTGCGCGGCCCGGAGGCGCTCATGTCGCCGCGTGAGCTGTTGCAGCAGCTGCTCGAGCGGCGGGACCTCTCGCAGGCTCAGGCGGAGGGCCTGCTCGTGCATCTCACCGATCCACAGCTGCCCCCGGCGATGGCCGGTGCGCTGCTCGCCGCGCTCTCGGGCAAGGGCCTCGCCGCGCAGGAGGTCAGGGGACTCGCGCAGGCGATGCGCCGCCTGGCGCGGCGTCCGGGGCTGCCGCCGGATCTTCGCTCGATCGACGTCGTCGGCACGGGCGGTGACGCCTCCGGCAGCTTCAATATCTCTACCGGCACCGCGCTCCTCACCGCCGCCTGCGGCGTGCCGGTCGTGAAGCATGGCAACCGCTCGGTTTCGAGCCGCTGCGGCAGCGCCGACGTGCTGGAAGCGCTCGGGCTGACGGTGCCGCTCGATGCCGCGGCCGCCGCTGCCTGCCTCGCAACGACGCGCTTCACGTATCTCTTTGCGCCGCACTACCACCCGGCCATGGCGCGCGTCGCGCCGGTGCGCGCGGCGCTCGGCGTGCGTACGGTGTTCAACATTCTCGGTCCGCTCGTGAACCCCGCCGAGCCGCCGTTTCACCTGGTCGGCGCCTTCAGCCTGGAAGTCGCGCAGCTCCTCGCCGATGCCTTCGCGGGATTGCCCATCGAGCACACCTTCGTGGTTCACGGCGCCGCGGGGTGGGATGAGCCAACGCCGGTCGGCCCCTTCACGCTGTTCGATGTGCGTCCGGGCGCCGTCGAGAAGAGCGTGCGCTGTGCCGCCGACTATGGATTGCCACCGTGCTCCGCTGCGGACCTTGCCGGCGGCGATGCCGCCTACAACGCGCGCGCTCTGGAGGCGGTGCTCCAGGGCGAGGACCGCGGCGCTCATCGCGACTGCCTGCTGCTCGGCACCGCGCTCGCGCTCGAGGTCGCGGGCGAGGTGCACGAGCCGCGCGAAGGCGTGGCACGGGTGCGCACGGCGAAGGCGAGCGTTGCCGAGGCGACCCTCCTCGAGCGCGCGCAGCACACACGCGCGCCGCCGCCGCTGCGACTGGCAGCGGACGGCTTCGACCTGATCGCGGAGCTGAAGCTGCGTTCGCCGGCCGCCGGTGCACTCGGTGCGGCCGACGCGTCGGTG
>DASQRV010000035.1:0-2597 GCA_035642735.1 Steroidobacteraceae bacterium | reverse complement strand
CCGGGCGCGCCGCCGCGGACGAGTGGGTGCTGGTGCACGATGCGGCGCGACCGTGCCTCGACAGCCACGACCTCGAGCGACTCCTCGCGGCGCTCGGCTCACACTCACTCGGCGGACTGCTCGCGACGGCCGCCGCGGACACGCTGAAGCGCGCTCCGGCCACTCCGGACGCTGCGGCGGACGAGGCGGGTGCGCGGGTCTGCGAGACCGTCGACCGCACGCTGCTGTGGCGCGCACTCACGCCGCAGATGTTCCGCCATGAGAGGCTCTGCGCCGCGCTCGACGCCGCGCACGCGGCGCGGCGTTTTCCGACCGATGAGGCCCAGGCGCTCGAGTGGCAGGGCGAGCAGCCGTTGCTCATCCCCGGGGCCGCGAGCAACCTCAAGATCACCACCGCCGAGGACCTGGTCATCGCGGCGGCCATACTGCAGTCACGGCACACCTCCCAGACGCGGGGCGCTCCCATGAGAATCGGCTCGGGCTTCGACGTCCACGCTTTCGGACCCGGTGACTTCCTCATGCTGGGCGGAGTCCGCATTCCCCACTCGCGCGGCGTGGTGGCGCATTCCGATGGCGACGTGGTCCTGCACGCGCTCTGCGATGCGCTGCTCGGTGCCGGCGGCCTCGGCGACATCGGTCAGCATTTCAGCGATAGCGATCCCCGCTGGCGCGGGGCGGACAGCCGGCGCTTCGCAGTCGCGGTGCTCGCCATGCTGCGCGAGCGCGGCCTCGAGGTCGTCAACGCGGACGTGACGGTGCTCGCGCAGTCCCCGAAGATCGCGCCGCACCGCGACGCCATGCGACAGGAGATCGCACGACTGCTCGGTATCGGGGAGGCGTGCGTCAACATCAAGGCGACCACCACCGAGGGCCTGGGATTCCTAGGGCGCGCGGAGGGCATCGCCGCGCAGGCGGTGGTGCTGCTCGGGGAGAGCGCGGCGTGCGCCCCGCGGAGCTGAGCGCGCCCGAGGCTGCACTGGCGCCGCCACGCGCCTACGGAGCGCCTGCCGCGACCGGTGTGCTGCGGGACGAGCCCGAGGACTTCGTCGTCGAGGAGGAGCTCGGCTTTGCGCCGGCGGGCAGCGGCGCACATCTGCTGCTCAAGGTCCGCAAGCGCAACGCCAACACCCAGTGGGTGGCGCGCGAGCTGACGCGGCTTGCCGGCTGCCGGCCCGCGGACGCCGGCTATGCCGGCCTCAAGGACCGCCATGCGGTCGCCGTGCAGTGGTTCTCGGTGCCGCGACCGCGCGCCGCGGTCGACTTTCGCGAGCGCCGCAGCGGTGAGTTCGAGGTTCTCGAGGTGCACGAGCACACCCGCAAGCTGCCGCGCGGCGCACTCGCCGGCAATCGCTTCGCGGTGCGCATCCGCGCACCGGGCGGTGACGGCGCCGGGCTCGGCGAGCGCCTCGCAGCGCGGCTCGAGGCGATCGCACGGCGTGGAGTGCCCAACTACTTCGGCGCCCAGCGTTTCGGCCGCGACGCCGGCAACCTGCAGCGGCTCGGTACGCCGCTGCAGCGTCTGCCGCCGCAGCAGCGCGGCTTCGTGCTATCCGCGGCGCGGAGTGTGATCTTCAACGCGGTGCTCGCGGCACGGGTGAGCGAGGGCAGCTGGGAGCGGCTGCGCGCGGGTGATCTCGCCAACCTCGACGGCCGTGGCAGTGTCTTCCGCGTCGAGGTCGTCGATGCAGAGCTCCTCGAGCGCTGCCGGCGCCTGGAGATACACCCAAGCGGTCCGCTGTGGGGTGCGAGCGACCCGGTGAGCGCCGGTGAGGTGCAGGAGCTCGAGAAGACAGTCGCGGCGCGCTACCCGGACGCCGCTGCAGCGTGCGCCGCGGCGGGCATGGCGCAGGAGCGGCGGAGCCTGCGTATCGCGGTGCACGAGCTGCGTTGCGAGGTGGAAGCGCAGGCGGTGCGCCTCCATTTTCGCCTCGCGCGTGGCTGCTTCGCGACCGCGGTACTCGCCGAGCTCATCGAGACGGGGGGCGCGATCCCCGAGCGCGGTTAGCGCGCCGGCGGCCGTTCAGCCGGTTGCCAGCAGCACGTAGACCGCCCCCGTGCCGCCATCCACCGCTCGCGCGGAGACGTATGCGAGCACGGCGCCGGTGCGGCGCAGGAGTGTGCTCACCGCCGCCTTGAGGACCGGCCCGCGATGACCCGAGCGCAATCCCTTGCCGTGCACGATCCGCACGCAGCGCACGCGCTGCTCGAGAGCGCTGACCAGGAACTCGCGCAGGGCGAGCTTCGCCTCGGCGACCGTCAGGCCATGGAGATCGATCTCGCGCTGCACGCGGTAATCGCCGCGGCGCAGGCGGCGCAGCACCGCGGCCGGGATCTGCGGGCGGTGAAACGCGAGTGCTTCCCCGGTGAGCTGCTCGGGGTCTGCCGCGTCGGGGTCGAGACTCTCGCGCAGCACCGCGGCCCGATCGGCACGCGTGAAACGCGCGCGCGGGCGGACCTTCGGCTTGCGCGCGGGCGGTGTCTGCGCGCGCAAGGGCCTGACACCGCGCACCGCGTCCCGGAACAGCCGCGCCTCCTCGGTTTCCTCGTCCCGCTCGTCATCATCCGGTACGGTCGTCACGCCCACGCTCCGCCGCCCG
>DASQRV010000034.1:0-6910 GCA_035642735.1 Steroidobacteraceae bacterium | reverse complement strand
GGGGTGGGCGCGGCACTGCTCGCCGCGGCCGAGGAGTGTGCGCGTCGCGAGGGCCGGAGCCTGCTGCTGCTCGACACCGCGAGCGCGGACGCTGAGCGGCTGTACGCGCGGCGTGGGTGGCAGCGTGTCGGGGTCGTCCCGGGCTTCGCGCTATACCCGGATGGCAGGCCGTGCGCGACGACGTTCTACTTCAAGGCGCTGGCGGATGGCGTCAGCGCTCCTGCGGCTCCGTGAATCCGCGGCAGACCGCCGCGAGCTTGTTGCCGTCGGCATCGCGCACATAGGCGGCGTAGAAATCCGGTGTGTACTGCGGCCGCAGCCCGGGCGCACCTTCCGAGGTGCCGCGGTGCGCCAGCGCCTGCGCGTGAAACTGCTCGACCTCCTGCCACGAGCGCGCACTGAAGGCGACCATCGTGCCGTTGCCGACGCTCGCCGGGCGGCCATCGAACGGCGGGCAGAGCCAGAGCGCCAGCTCCGTTGTGCCGTGGCGCTCATACGTGCCCCAGCCGCGCCAGCCCGCAGCCTCCCAATCGGCGCCCGCCTCGCAGCGGCGGTGGCCCAGCGTGCCGAGCACCGCGTCGTAGAAGCGCGCGGCGCGCTCGGGGTCGCTCGTGCCGAGACAAACGTAGGTGAACAACCGTTGCGCGCCGCGTCAGTGCTGCCACGGAGTCTCGGGCGCGTTGCGGCGCTCGAGCGTCACGAAGGTGAGCGGGTAGGCGTGCGCCGCGTCCGCGGGCTGGCTGCTGCACTCGACGTCGGCCCACTGCGTGGAGTCGAATTCCGGAAAAGTGATATCGCCCGGCACGTCGGCGTGGACGTGCGTCAGGTAGATGCGGCGCGCGAGCGGCAGGAGCAGCCGGTAGATCTCCGCGCCGCCGATCGCCACCAGCTCCTCGCTCGCGCCGGCCTGTGCCACGGCCTCGCTGACCGAGTGCACCACGGTCACGCCGCGCGCGAACCAGCTGCGATCGCGGGTCAGCACGAGGTTGGTACGTTCGGGAAGCGGCCGGCCGATGGATTCGAAGGTCTTGCGCCCCATGAGGATCGGCTTGCCGAGGGTGAACGAGCGGAAGCGCTTCAGGTCCTCCGGCAGACGCCACGGCAGCGAGTTGTCACGGCCGATGACGCCGTTCTGCGCCATGGCGACGATCAGGGAAATCAACGGCGGCGGTCCCGCGCTCATGGCGGCGAATTATTACAGGGGTTGGATGTGAAAAGTCAGCATGTCGCCATCCGGCGACGTCGGGGCTAGATCTCGACGGCGGTGTTGAGTATCACGACGTCACGGAAGGGCATGCGGAAGAACTCGGCGGCCTGCGTGCTGTACTGCTGCATGCGCGCAAACAGCCGCCGCTGCAGGCCGCGCAGCCCGGTGAGGGGGCGCGAGCGGACCACGTGGCGGCCGACGAAGAACGAGCTGTCCTCGGTGAACACCCGCAGGCCGCGCGCGCGGCACGCCTTGAGCGCCTCCGCCACATCGGGGGTTTCCATGAAGCCGAAGTGCGCGGTGACGTAGAACACTCCCGGCAGCACCTCCTCGATCTCGAGTCTTCGTACCGGGTCCTGCCGCGGGGTGTCGGCGATCTCGACGTTGAGCACGATGACGCGCTGATGCACGACCCCGTTGTGCTCGATGTTGCGGATCAGCGCCGAAGGCACCAGCTGCGGGTTGCTGGCGAGGAATACCCCGGTGCCCGGCACGCGATGCACGCCGGCGACCAGCTTCGAGAGCTCGCTGCGCGGCACCGCCAGTTTCGCGAGGGCCGCGCGCAGCTCGAGGCGGCCACCGCGCCAGGTCGTGAAGACCAGGCAGAGGATCGCGCCGAGGGTTAGCGGGATCCACCCGCCCGTGGAAACCTTGGTCATGTTGCCGAGGACGTAGCCGCAGTCGGTCACCAGCAGCAGTCCGAAGATTGCGCCGATTCGCCACTTCGGCCAGTTCCACTGCGTCGCAGCGACGAAGGCGCCGAGGATGGTGGTCACCACCATGGTGCCGACGACCGCTGCGCCGTAGGCTCCCGACAGCGCATCGGATGACCCGAAGCCGATGACGAACGCGCAGACCGCGATGAACACCAGCCAGTTGACGATCGGCACGTAGATCTGGCCGTGCTCGAGCGCCGAGGTCTGCATCACGCGCAGGCGCGGCAGCATGTCGAGGTGTATCGCCTGGCGCGCCATGGAGAAGGCTCCGGAGATCACGGCCTGCGAAGCGATCACCGTGGCGGCCGTCGCCAGCAACACGAGCCACGGCAGCACCGCGGCGGGGACCAGGTGATAGAGCGGATGATCGACGGGCTTACCGAGCTCGAGCAACAGCGCCCCCTGGCCGAAATAGTTGAGGACCAGCGCCGGCGCGACCAGCGTGTACCAGGAGACGCGCACGGGCCTCCGCCCGAAATGACCCATGTCGGCGTACAGCGCTTCCGCGCCGGTGAGAGCCAGGAAGACCGCCCCGATCACCGCCAGCGCCACATGCGGCCGGTGCAGCAGCAGCCCCACACCCTCGAGGGGATTGAGCGCCGCCAGCACCTCCGGGTGACGCAGGATCGGGAAGATCCCGATGGCTGCGATCACCACGAACCACACCACCATGATGGGCCCGAAGAGGCTGCCGACGCGCGCGGTGCCGTGACGCTGGACGGCGAACAGCACCGCGAGCACGATGAGGGTCATCGGCACCACCGCCTGCTTGAAATCGGGACTGAGGAGCTCCAGCCCTTCCACCGCGCTCAACACCGAGATGGCCGGTGTGATCAGCGCGTCGCAGAAGAAGAACGCCGTGCCGGCGAGCGCCAGTCCGATGCACACCTTGCCCCAGGTGCTGCCGGGAATCAGCCGCCGCTGCGCGAGCGCGAACAGCGCCAGGATCCCGCCCTCGCCGTCGTTGTCGGCGCGCATGATGATCGTGACGTACTTGAGGGAGACTGAGATCGCCAGCGCCCAGAAGATCAGCGACAGCACGCCGAGCACCGAGGCGGCGTCGAACCTACCGGCGGCATTCACCGCCTCCTGCATGGTGTACAGGGGGCTCGTGCCGATGTCGCCGTAGACGATCCCGACCGTGCCGACGATGGACGACAGACTGAGGCGGCGCGTGTTGTTCATATGGATAGGTCGCCGGAGGCCGCACGGCGCGGATCAGGGCCGCAGCGTCCGGCTCCGCGTGGCGGTGCGGCGGCGTGCCTGCCGGGGACGCGACGGCCACAGCATGCTGCCACGGCAGCGCGCGCTGCCGCAGTGGCAGGCGAAGATCGTGTCGACGTCCGGCGGGTCGTCCGCCTCGCGCTGGATCTGGTAGTCGTAGGTGAGT
Source organism: Steroidobacteraceae bacterium (assembly GCA_035642735.1). Classification (GTDB taxonomy): domain Bacteria; phylum Pseudomonadota; class Gammaproteobacteria; order Steroidobacterales; family Steroidobacteraceae; genus 13-2-20CM-66-19. Next base: position 3,597 of record DASQRV010000034.1, on the reverse strand, counting down.
TCCTCGCCCGGCTCGATGGAGCGCACGGCTTCGATGAACACCCGGCGCTCCTCGATCACCGATTCGCAGTTGGGCTCGCAGGCGTGGTTGACGAAGCGCGCCGCGTTGCCGTCGACGCCGGCATCGATGACGGTGCGCGCATCGACGATGAACAGGAACGTGTGGGCGTCGTTGGCGTCCTTGTCCTCGTAGCGCCGGTCGGCCTCAGCGTGCGAGACGCGCTCGCCCAGGTACTCGATGATGCGCGTGCCCTTGCGGATGCGCTGCGCCGCGAATACGCCGAGCCCGTGCAGCGACGAAGCGCGCACCTCGATGAGCGGTGAGTCGGCCTGGCGGGAGCGGCTCACACGGCCACCGGCGCGCGGATCGGCGCATGATGCTGGTAGTTATGGAACTCGAAGTCTTCGTAGCGGTACTCGAAGATGCTCGGCGGGCGGCGGTGGAGCACCAGGCTTGGCGCGGGCAGCGGTGTGCGAGCGAGCTGCAGGTCGGCCTGCGCGAGGTGGTTGAGGTACAGGTGACAATCGCCACCGGTCCAGATGAGCTCCCCGGGGACGAGATCGCACTGTTGCGCGAACAGGTGCGTGAGCAGCGCGTAGCTCGCGATGTTGAACGGCACGCCGAGGAACACATCGGCACTGCGCTGGTAGAGCTGGCAGGACAGGCGCCCGGCCGCCACGTAGAACTGAAAGAACGCGTGGCACGGCATGAGCCGCATGCGCTCGAGCTCGCCCACATTCCAAGCGCTCACCAGGATGCGGCGTGAGTCCGGGTTGCGCCGGAGCTGCTCGACCGCCTGCGCGATCTGATCGATGGCGCGGCCATCCGCCGTACCCCAGGCGCGCCACTGCCGGCCGTATACCGGACCGAGCTCGCCGTGCTCGTCCGCCCATTCGTCCCAGATGGAAACGCCGTGCTCGTGCAGCCAGGCGACGTTGGTGTCGCCGCGCAGGAACCACAGCAGCTCGTACACCACCGCCGGCAGGTGGATTTTCTTGGTGGTGACGAGCGGAAAGCCCGCGCCGAGGTCGAAGCGCATCTGCTGTGCGAAGAGCGAGAGCGTGCCGGTGCCGGTGCGGTCGGCCTTGCGCACACCCTCGGTCCGTATGCGCCGCATCAGCTCCAGGTACTGCTTCATTGCGCAGGGACGGGCGCGAAGTTGCCCGACGGTTGCCGTACGCGGTAGGCCCACGCCAGCATCGCGACACCCGCCAGGATCATCGGCAACGACAGCACCTGCCCTTCCGTGAGCCAGCCGCCGGCCAGATAACCGATGTGCTCATCCGGCACGCGCACGAACTCGATGAGGAAACGCGCCACGCCGTAGATGAGCATAAACAACCCGGAGGGAGCGAGGCGCGGCCGCGGCCGCGAGGTGAACCACCACATCACCACGAACAGGAACAAGCCCTCGAGCCCAGCCTCGTAGAGCTGGGAAGCGTGGCGCACCTCGCCGTTGACGCGGAACCCCCAGGGTACCGTGGTCACTTTGCCCCACAGCTCGCTGTTGATGAAGTTGCCGATGCGCCCGAAGAAGAGCCCCAGCGCGGGCAGCGGCGCGGTGAAGTCATACACGTCGGCCGGGTTGCGGCCGCGCCGCCAGGCGAACAAGGTCATTGCCGTGACGACACCGAGCAGGCCGCCGTGAAAGGACATGCCGCCTTCCCAAATCTTCAGCGGATACCAGGGGTCCGCGGCCCAGAACGTGAGGCCGTAGAACAGCACGTAGCCGATGCGCCCGCCGAGGATCACTCCGAGCATGGTGAAGAAGATCAGGTCATCGACGTCGTTCGGCTTCCAGGTCGAGTCCGGGCGCGCCGCGCGGCGGCGCGCGAGCCACCAGGCCGCGGCAAAGCCCAGCAGGTACATGATGCCGTACCAGTGAACCCTGACCCGGCCGATCTCGAACGCGATCGGGTTAAATCCAGGATAGACGAGCATGGGGCGGGAAGTTTAGCCGACCGCGCCGCTCACGCGGCAGAAGAACGCTTTCAGGTAGCGGGTCTCCGGGATGGCAGGATGCAGCGGGTGGTCGGGGGACTGCCCGGCGTGCTCGAGGATCTGCACGAAGCGGCCGCTGTGGCGCGCGGCCGCTTGGATAGCGGCGAGCAGCTCCTCGGGGGCGAGGTGATAGGAACAAGAACAGGACACCAGCAACCCGCCTGCGGTCAGCAGCTCGAGCGCGAGCTGATTGAGCTTGCGATAAGCCGCCTGTCCCTGGGGAAGGTCCTTCTTGCGCTTGATGAAGGCCGGCGGGTCGAGCACGACCACATCGAACCGCTCGTGCCGTGCGCCGAGTGCCTTGAGGGCATCGAAAGCGTCGGCGCGCAGCGCCTCGATCGTCGTGCCGTTGCGGCGCGCGTTGGCGTCGGCATATTCCAACGCCGTCGGCGAAGAATCCACGCAACACGCGCGTGCGGCGCCCTGCTGCAGCGCCGTGATCGCCCAGGCACCGACGTACGAGCACACATCGAGCACGCGCGCACCTGGGGCGACATAACGCCGGAGCCGGGCCCGGTTGGCACTCTGGTCGTAGAACCAGCCGGTCTTCTGGCCCGCGGCGAGGGGTGCGGCGAAGGTCAACCCGCCCTCGACCACACCGATCTCCGCCGGCAACTCGCCGAAGGCCGCCTGCACCAGGTGCGGCAGCTCTTCGAGATCGCGTGCGGCGGAATCGTTCTTCCAGATGAGCGCGCGCGGGTTCACGGTCCGGCGCACCGCGTTCTCGATCGACTCGCGCAGCGCCTCCATGCCGGCCGTGGCGATCTGCCCGACGACGAGCTCCCCGTAACGATCGAGCACCAGCCCCGGCAGGAGATCCGACTCGCCGAAGACCCAGCGGCAGTAGCGCGCGTCGCCGAGGCTCTCGCGCAGCGCCAGCGCGGCCGTGAGGCGGCGCTCGATGAGCTCACCGCTCACCGGCTGTGCGGCATCGCGCGACAGGATGCGCGCGCAGATGAGCGCGTGCGGATTGACATACGCATAGCCGAGGAATGCATCGCGGTGCGAGCGCAGCTCGACCACCGAGCCGGGAACGAACTGCCCAAGTGGCGTGCGGTCGGTGTCGACCTCGTTGCTGAACACCCAGAGGTGCCCCGCGAGCAGACGCCGTTCCTCGCCACGCTTCAGGCGCAGCACGCGCACGCCTTCTTCGTCGGATTGGGCGGGAGAGACGGCCGGATCGGACATGACATTGCGGGATGGAAAGGACGAAGCGGGAGTATACAGAATCGGTACAAATGCCTCGCCGGCGGCCTTGTGCAAGAGCAATCGCGATCACTCCAGAACGCGCTATGATCACGACGAACACAGGCTGCGTGTGAGGATTGAAGTGTCGCCACGCGAGTCTCGGGACATTCCAACTTTATCTGGTGTGTATCAGATCCGTTGTAAGCAGAACGGCAAGATCTACGTCGGTAGTGCCGTAAATCTCGAGTGGCGCTGGCGTTCGCATCGGCGAGATCTGGGCAACGGAGTGCACGTCAACCCGCATTTACAGTTCGCCTGGAACCTGTATGGCGAGGCGAGCTTTGAATTCTTGGTGCTGGAATACGTCGATGAACACCGGCTGCTGATGACGGAGCAAGCCTGGATCAA
>DASQRV010000033.1:0-11273 GCA_035642735.1 Steroidobacteraceae bacterium | reverse complement strand
CCTATCAACGGAGCTCGCGCGTCGGCATCACCGCCTCCATCCCCCTCACCGCCCATCAGTCCATCAAGATAAGTTACAGCGACGGCGCGTACGTTCGCTACGGCGGCAATTACCGGTCGATCTTCGCCTCCTGGCAGTACGGGTGGTTCGGCGGCTGGCCTCTTCACTGACTCGCAAAGCTGCGAACGGGAGCACAAACCGTCGCGGACGCGCCACGCATAATCCCTGCGGCCATTGCCACGCGCAGAGGTTATTCGTGAGCGACAACAAGGTCGTCCCGTTCCGCAGGCGGCCGCCCTCACAGGCGGAGCTCGAGGCCTATCAGCGGATGACCCGACACTGGAGCCCGACGCTGCGGCAGATGATGTTTCCCGAGTACTTCAAACGCGAAGAGCAGCCGGAGCCGGGCTCGCCGCGCCGCTGAAGTCCGGCGCACCCTGGCACCCCGCGGTGCCCGCCGGGGTTGTGCGTTCTGCAAACGTTCGTCATCCTCCCGGGGCTGAGGCCGGGCCCGAGGGTGAGTAATGAGACCGCGACTTCGCGTCGTCCCCGATGACCTGCTGACGCCGATCCTGGACGAAGCCAAGCGCATCCTGGCGGAGATCGGCATCGAGGTGCGGGGCGCACGCCTGCGCGAGCGGCTGCTCGAGCAGGGTCTGAAGCTCGCGCGCACCGCGGATGAGGCCGAGCGCGTATTGTTCCCCGCGGAGTGCGTCGAGCGCGCCATCCAGAGCGCGCCCAAGTCGATCCCGCTCCACGACCGCGATGGCGCGCCGTACACCGAGCTCGGCGGGGACAAGGTGCATTTCGTGCCCGGCTCGAGCGGCCTGCAGGTGCTCGATCACCGCACGGGCGAGACGCGCCACTCGCGTACCCGCGACTTCATCGAGTACGTGCGGGTCGCCGATGGGCTGAAGAACCTCGGCTACCTGGCCACCGCCTTCTCGACCAATGACATCGAGCCGCAGGTGTCCGACGCCTGGCGGCTGTACCTGGTGCTGATGAACTCGCTGAAGCCGGTCGTGTCGGGCGCCTTCACCGAGCACGGTGTGCCGCGCATGGCGGAGATGATGCAGCTGTTTCGCCGCGACAAGGCCGATCTCATCGCCCGCCCGATGTCGATCTTCACCGTCACGGCTACCGGCTTCTACCGCTACAGCGAGGACTCGTGCCAGAACCTGCTCGACTGCGCCGAGTTCGGCATTCCGGTGGAGATCGTGCCGGTGACGCTGATGGGGCTGATCGCGCCGGTGACGCTCGTCGGAGCGACGGTCATGCACGTCGCCGACGTGCTGGCGGGACTCACGATGGCGCAGATGGTGCGGCCCGGCACCCCGGTGCTGTTCGGGGGCGCACCGGCCACCTTCCACATGAAAACGGCCATGTCGCCGATGGCGGCGATCGAGACGCTGCACCTGAACGCGGCGTACGTCGAGATCGCCAAGCATCTGCAGCTACCCACCCAGAGCTACATGGCGCTCAGCGAAGGCAAGTTCCTCGACGCGCAGGCGGGCGCCGAGACCTTCGCCGGTGCGCTGCTCGCGGCGATCAGCGGAGTCAACTCGGTGTCCGGCCCCGGGATGCTCGACTACGTGCTGACCTTCAGCCTCGAGAAGCTCGTTTTCGACGACGAGCTGTGCGGACAGGCGCTGCACTTCTGCCACGAGTTCGCGGTGATGGAGGATCTGCCGACAGTCGAGCTCGTGCGCCAGCTGCTGCACGACAAGCACCTGCTCACGGCCGCCCACACCCTCAGCTACTGGCCGCGGGAGCTGTACCTGCCCGGGGCGGTGTTCGATCGGGTCAATCGCGAGACCTGGATGCAGGAAGGTGGCCACAGTCTCGATCAGCGCGTGAAGGGGGAGGTCGAGCGGCTCCTCGGCACGTACGCCTCTCCGCCGACCGATCCGCGGCTCGACGCCGAGCTGATCCGCATGATCAAGGCGGGGCTCACGACGGAGGAGCCGCTGCCGGAGGTCCTGCCGCCGGTGCTGGAACCGAGCATCAAGGCCGGGGGTGTGCGCGAGCGGCGCGGGAGAGGCAGGCGAGGAGGGTAAGCGGCGCGGGCGTCCCTGCCCGCGCCGACATCGTGACCACGCTGGGTTCGCGCGTGGCCGTAAGACTAACGCTGGGCGGTTTTTTCCTCGCCCTTGGGCGGCGCCTTGGGGTGCTGCTTCGCATCCGCCTTGGGCGCGGGCGGCTTGCCGTTCACCGCGACGCCGCCACCTGGGCGAGTGGCGCGGGCGGCTGCCGCGCCGTGACCCGCCCCGGTGCCGTTGTGGTTGGCGTAGGCGGCTGGCGGTGCATGCGGCGGCGGGGGCGCGGCGCCATGCGCACCGACGGCGCCCGGAGCGTTGAACGCCGAGGGGTGCGGTGTCGCGGCGATGGAAGGCCGGCCGCCGTTGTTCCTGGCAAGCAGCGCCGGGTTGGCGGCGGCCTGCTGCACATGCTGATGCTGCTCGAATGTCGGCGGCACGTGCTGCTCCTGCGCCGCCATGCGTTCCTGGGCGGTCGGCGCAGCAGTGATGCCGGCGGCTCCGCCGTTGTAGCTCACACGATTGACCGTGACGTTGTTGACCACCGTCTCGTTGTAGGTGTTGTGCACCACCGTGACGTTGACGTTGGTCACCGACTGATTGTAGGCAAACGAGCTTCCGACCCAGCGGCCGCCGGCGAAACCCACACCGCCGTATCCGAAGCCGTAGTTGACTCCGCCGTAGAAACCGACGTGCGGGCCCCAGTAACCGGCGTGGAACACGTAGGCACTGCCGACGAATCCCCAGTAGCCCGGAGTCCAGAGGAGCCCAACGCGCGGCGGCGCTAACCAGGTGCCCGGCACCCAGTAGTAGCCCGCGGGCGCCCACGCCCAATAGCCGGGAGTCCAGATGTAACCCTCGACCGGACAGGGTGGCTGCTCGTATACCGGCAGCGGCGGCGGCGGCTCGTTCACCTGCACGTCGACTTCGGCGGCCGGCGCTGGCGCCACGTATGCGACCGGCGGCGGCGCCGGCACGGCGACCCCGGCCCGCACGACACAGCCTGTCAGCTGGGTTGCGGCGGTGCCAACCAGGACGAGACCGCTGAGCGGCCCGAGCAAGACCTGCAATCTCTTCGAAGGTTTGAACATAACGCAACCCTGATGTTGATGGTGACGCAGCGTACGCACACGCGGGCGCTGCATGACGCGCATAACGTCACAGTTTCCGCGCGGGTGACCTGCCTTAACGAAATGTAATGCGGCAGGGCGGCCGTGCCGGCCCGCAGTGCGAAGCTAACGAGGCGCTAACCGCGCCGGGGTTACCCTGACATTACGGTCGGTGCCAGGAATATGCAGCCATGCCCTCTCACATCATCATCGCGATCGTCATCGTGGTGCTCCTCAGCGGACTGCGGATCGCACAGGAGTATCAACGCCGTGTCGTCTTCCGACTCGGCCGCTATACGGGGCTGCGCGGACCGGGCCTCTACTGGATCATGCCGCTCGGCATCGAGCGCTCGGTGACGATCGACATCCGCACGCGCACCGTATCCGCCGAACGGCAGGAGACCATCACTCGCGACAGCGTCACCGTGCGGCTCAACGCGGTCCTCTGGTATCGCATCGTCGATGCCGGCAAATCGGTGCTCGCGGTGAGCGAGGCCGGCGCGGCGGTTTACCAGCTCGCGCTCACCAGCCTGCGCAACATCATCGGCCAGCACGACCTCGATGAGGTACTGCAGGAGCGCGACAAGATCAACGGCCTGCTGCGCGATAGCATCGCCGAACCCGGCACCCGCTGGGGCATCGAAGTCGAACGCTTCGAGATGAAGGACGTCGAGCTGCCGGAGGCGATGCAGCAGGTGATGGCCATGCAGGCGGAGGCGATCCGCGAGAAACGCGCGCGCATCATCAAGGCGGAAGCGGAGCTCGAGGCGTCGCGGAAACTGGGCGAGGCCGCCGAGCAGATGGTCAACAATCCCGTGGCGGTGGAACTGCGGCGCATGCAGATGGTCACCGAGGTCGGCGCGGAGAACAACAGCACCACGGTGCTCATGATCCCGTCGGATTTCGTGACGCTCGCGCAGAGCTTCAGTCAGTACCTGAGTGAGCACGCGCCGCGCAGGAGTTAGATAAACCTGCGGCAGGCAGCATATCGATTACCCTTGGCATTGACGGGTATCTCACGGGTATATGGCGGCCGGTGTGCCGTCCGCCTTCCAGGCAAACAGCATGATGGCCGCTACGAAACACAGGATCTTCGAAATGACGTTCAACGCCAGCGGCAGCGGTTCCGCGGGAAAGGCGAACCCGATGGCAGCCCAGAGGGCGAACACCATGAACATCGCTGCCACCGCGTAGCAGGCGTACGCAGTCACTCGCATCGAAGGCAGCAACGTCAGCAGCGATAGCGTCGAAAACTCGACCAGGAACAACGGCATAAAGAAGAGCTGCCGATACAGCATTGGGCGGGTTGGGATCGGCGGATTAGTCCGCGCCATGACGATCAGATCGAAGGGAAGCTCGAAGATCATCGGCGCGGCGGCGGTGCCGATGACGGCGCTCGCCAGCGCGACCTTCCAGCCCCAACGGCGCGTCACGCAGAGAATCACGAAGAAGGTCACCAGCGCATAGACGAACGTGCCGACGCGCACGCGGGCTGCGACGAAGTCCGGATACGCTTCCTTGACACGCAGCCCGTAGACGAATGCGGCGATGCCGGCGGTGTAGATTGCCAGCAGCCAGATCGCGATCATGAACCCTGCGGCGGCGCCTTGCGGCCTCGTGACCTTGAGTGGGACGCGTAGCCGCCTGCCGGCATAGGCAAACCCGCTGGCGATCACCACCAGCACAATCACCAGATAGATCTCCGCGCCGCCGCTGTAGGAGGCCCAGTGCGCGGCCGCGTGCGGCCTCACTCTAGATCGCGCCCGGGACTTTCGATAGTGCCGGGCCGGGCACGTCGCGGCGGCGCGGGATCAGGACGCGAAGCCGCGGATCGCGAAGCCATAGCCCGCCCCACGCCAACACTCCAAGAATGAGGCTCACGATCATCTCGGGAGTCAGCGTCCCCGCCACCCGCAGGTGGCTCGTGATCGCGCCTCCCAGAAATCCCGTCAGGATGATGGCGCCGAGCACGCAGGTAGCCGGGATCGCGTAGAGTACGACGCAGATGAGTGCCAGCGCGCCGACCCGCCACATCAGATCGAGCGGATAGCCGACCTCGAGCGTCGCCTTCCTGAGGGGTTCAATCGCGAGGAGCGTCCCGCCGGCGTCGACGATCATGAACGCGATGACCATGCCGCTGAGGATCCAACCGGTTCGGCGCATCGCCTGGATATTGCCCTGTGCTTCGATGCTCATATTCACGCTCCTCGACATGATTTCGTGCAGCGCGAGCTACGGGACGAATGGGCAAGCTCGGTAGTGCAGCTCACTCCCACTCGATCGTCGCCGGCGGCTTGCCGGAGATGTCGTAGACGACGCGCGAGATGCCGGCGACCTCGTTGACGATGCGCCGCGAGACCTGGTCGAGGACCTCGTACGGCAGGCGCGCCCAGTGCGCGGTCATGAAATCCACCGTCTCGACCGCGCGCAGTGCGATCACGTAGTCGTATCGGCGCCCATCGCCCATCACCCCGACCGAGCGCACCGGCAGGAACACCGCGAATGCCTGGCTCACGCGCTCGTAGAGATCGTGACGACGCAGCTCTTCGATGAAGATCGCGTCGGCCCGCCGCAACAGGTCGGCATACTCCTGGCGCACCTCGCCGAGGATGCGTACCGCGAGGCCGGGCCCGGGGAAGGGATGGCGGTAGACCATCTCACGCGGCAGGCCGAGCTCGATCCCGAGCCGCCGCACCTCGTCCTTGAAGAGCTCGCGCAGCGGCTCGATCAACTCGAGGTGCATCCGCTCGGGCAACCCGCCGACGTTGTGATGCGACTTGATGACGTGCGCCTTGCCGGTGCGCGCACCGGCGGATTCGATCACGTCCGGGTAGATGGTGCCCTGCGCCAGGAAGCGCACGCCCTTCAGACGGTGGGCCTCCTCGTCGAACACCTCGATGAAGGTTCGGCCGATGATCTTGCGCTTGGCTTCCGGGTCGGTCACCCCGGCGAGCGCCGCGAGGAAGCGCGCCCCGGCATCGACGCGGATCACGCGCACGCCGAGGTGCTGCGCAAAGGTGCTCATCACCTGATCGGCTTCGCCGAGCCGCAGCAGCCCGTGGTCGACGAACACACAGGTGAGCTGGTCGCCGATGGCGCGATGCAGGAGCGCGGCCACCACCGAGGAGTCGACTCCACCTGAGAGACCGAGCAGGACCTTGCCGGTCCCGACCTGCGCGCGCACGCGCTCGATCGCATCGGCGAGGATGTTGCCCGTGCTCCACAAGGCATCCGCACCGGAGATCTCGCGCACGAAGCGCTCGAGCAGGCGCGTCCCCTGCGGGGTGTGGGTGACTTCCGGGTGGAACTGCACACCATGGAAGCGCCGCCGCTCGTCGCTCATCGCGGCGAACGGAATGGTGGCGGTGCTCGCGGTGGCGGTGAATCCCGGCGGGAGAGCCTCGACCCGGTCGCCGTGGCTCATCCAGACATCGAGCACGCTGTCACCGGCCGCATTGCGGCGGTCCTCGAGCTGATCGAGCAGGCGCGAAGCCGCGGTCACCGTGACTTCGGCGTAGCCGAACTCACGCTCGCTGGAAGCCGCAACGCGACCGCCGAGCTGTTGCGCCATGGTCTGCATGCCGTAACAGATCCCGAGCACCGGCACGCCGAGCTCGAACACCGCGGCGGGCGCACGCGGTGGGTCGGCGGCGGTGACCGACTCGGGCCCGCCGGAGAGAATCACGCCGCGCGGGGCGAAGGCACGCACCTGCGCGTCACTCATGTCCCAGGGGTGGATCTCGCAGTAGACCCCGAGCTCGCGGACGCGCCGGGCGATCAGCTGCGTGTACTGCGCGCCGAAATCGAGGACCAGGATGCGGTGCGCGTGGATATCGGCGTGCGCAACGGCCGCGGGGGTGTCGGCTCCAGCTCGGGGAACGCTCGCCATCGAGATCGTTTCACGACACCCGATAGTTGGGTGCCTCCTTGGTGATGCTGACATCGTGCACGTGGCTCTCGCGCACGCCGGCGTTCGTGATGCGAACGAACACGGGGCGGGTACGCATGTCGGTGATGTTGCGACTGCCGGTGTAGCCCATCGCCGCCCGCAGGCCGCCGGAGAGCTGGTGCAGGATGGTCACCACGCTCCCCTTGTAGGGCACGCGGCCCTCCACGCCCTCGGGCACGAGCTTCTCGAGCTCGGTGGCGGCGTCCTGGAAGTACCGGTCCGCCGAGCCGTGGCGCTCAGCCATGGCACCGAGCGATCCCATGCCGCGGTAGGACTTGTAGGAGGCGCCCTGGTAGAGCTCCACCTCGCCGGGGGACTCCTCGGTGCCGGCGAACAGTCCGCCGATCATCACCGCGTGCGCACCGGCCGCGATTGCCTTGGCGATGTCGCCTGAGAAGCGGATACCGCCGTCGGAGATCACCGGCACATCCGCGTCCTTCAGTGCCGCGGCGACGTTCGCCACTGCCGAGATCTGCGGTACGCCGACACCGGCGACCACGCGCGTGGTGCAGATCGAGCCCGGACCGATACCGATCTTCACGGCATCGGCACCCGCGTCGATGAGCGCGCGGGCCGCGTCCGCGGTGGCGATGTTGCCGGCGATCACCTGGCTGTCGGCCCATTTCTCCTTGATGCGTTTCACCGTCTCGATGACGCCGCGGGAGTGACCGTGCGCGGTGTCCACCACCACCAGGTCCACGCCCGCCTCGCGCAGCGCGGCGACCCGCTCGATGGTGTCGGGGGTGGTGCCGACCGCCGCACCGACGCGCAGCCGCCCGCCGTCGTCCTTGCAGGCGCGCGGGAACTCGTTGGCCTTCTGGAAGTCCTTCACGGTGATCATGCCGACCAGCTCGTGCGAGCCATTCACGACCAACAGCTTCTCGATGCGGTGCTTGTGCAGCAGCGCCAGCACCTGTTCCTTCGGGGCGTCCTCGCGCACCGTGACCAGCCGCTCCTGCGGGGTCATGACCGAGGAAACCGCAGCGTCGAGCTTGTCCTCGAAGCGCAGGTCGCGGTGCGTGACGATGCCGACCGCCTTGCGACCCACGACCACCGGCACGCCCGAGATGCCGCGCGAGCGCGTCAGGTCGAGCACCTCGCGGATGCTCATGTTCGGGGAGACGGTGATCGGGTCGCGGATCACGCCGCTCTCGAATTTCTTCACGCGGCCGACCTCGCGCGCCTGCGCCTCGATGGTCATGCTCTTGTGGACGATGCCGATGCCGCCTTCCTGGGCGATGGTGATGGCAAGGCGCGCCTCGGTGACCGTGTCCATGGCCGCCGAGAGTATCGGTACGTTCAGGCGGATGCGGCGGGTGACGCGGGTCGAGAGATCGACCTCACGCGGCAGGATTTCCGAGTAGGCCGGGACCAGCAGGACGTCGTCGAAAGTGAGAGCTTCTTCAAGAATGCGCATGCGCAATTATAGGCGCTTGCGTCACCCCGGTAAACCTCGTACTAAGATGCTCTGATATGTCCGCTGGCTACGAGATCGGTGCGTTTCCCACTCCCACCCGGGACGTCTACAGCGTCTCGAGGCTCAACCGCGAAGTGCGGGTGCTGCTCGAGCGTGGCCTCGGTGTGCTCTGGGTGGAGGGGGAACTGTCGAACCTCTCGCAGCCACCCTCCGGCCATTGGTACTTCTCGCTGAAGGACCGCGATGCGCAGCTGCGCTGCGCCATGTATCGACTGAAGAACTCGCTGGTCGGATTCACGCCGCGCGCAGGAACGCAGCTGCTGGTGCGTGGGCGCATCAGTCTCTACGAGCCCAGGGGCGAGTTCCAGCTCATCGTCGAGCACCTCGAGGAGGCGGGCGTCGGCGCACTGCGCCGCGAGTTCGAGCGGCTGAAGACGCGCCTCGCCGCGGAGGGGCTGTTTGCGCAGGAGCGCAAGCGCGCGCTGCCGCGTTTCCCGCGCCGCATCGGCGTGATCACCTCGCCCTCGGGCGCGGCGCTGCACGACATCCTCAAGATCCTCGCCCGGCGTTATCCGGCGGCAGCGGTGCTTCTCTACCCGACGGCGGTGCAGGGTGCTGCGGCGGTGCCGACACTGGTCGCCGCTCTCGCCACCGCCTCGGCGCGCGCCGAATGCGATGTGCTGATCCTCGCGCGCGGTGGCGGCTCGCTCGAAGACCTGTGGGCTTTCAACGATGAGCGCGTGGCGCGCGCCATCCATGCGTGCACGCTGCCGGTGGTGTGCGGAGTCGGCCACGAGATCGACTTCACGATTGCGGACTTCGTCGCCGATGCACGCGCACCGACTCCCTCCGCGGCCGCCGAGCTGGTCGTGCCCGATGGACGCGCGTGTCTCGAGGCATTCGCGCGCACGGCAGAACGCCTCGAGGCCGGCATGCGCCGCGAGCTGCGGGTCGGGCGGGCACGGTTCGAGGCAGTGGGTCATCGCCTGGCGCTCGCGCACCCCGGCGTTCGGCTGCAGCAGCAGATGCAGCGGCTCGATGACCTGACACAGCGGCTGGCCGGTGCCACTCGCGCCTGCCTGCACCGCGAGGGGCAGCGCCTGGCGGAAGACCGCGCGCGGCTGCAGCAGCACTCGCCGCAGCGCGTGCTCGGGGAGTGGGCGTCGCGCAATCAATCGCTCGAGCTGCGCCTGGCGCGCGCCCTGCGGGAGCTGAGCTCGCGCCGCACCGACCGCATCGAGCAGCTGCGCGACCGCCTGGAGCGTGCCGCTCGCCAACGGGTGACCGGCATTGCACAGCGCCTCGCACTCGCGCAGCGCGCGCTCGATGCCGTGAGCCCGCTCGCGACGCTCGCGCGCGGCTTCGCGATCGTGAAACGTGCCGACGGCACGGTGTTGACCGACGCCGCCACCGTGGCGGTCGGTGACGAGATCGAGGCGCGTCTCGCCCGCGGTACACTCACGGCGCGAGTGACCGGCAGCAAATGAGATTGCGACTGGCGCTGACATGTGCGCTCACGGCACTCGCCGCAGCGCTGCCCGCCGCGGCGGCGCAGCAGGCGGCTGCGCTCCTGCCGCAGGAGGAGCGCGTACCCGGGGGTGTCGCTCTGCTGCCGGTCGAGGGGCCCGTCGACCACGCCCCGCGGGTGACATTCGAGGGCCGGCGCGTGCTCGTGCTGCGCGACGGGGATCGCTGGCTCGCCGTAATCGGCATACCCCTCGGGCAGACCGCTGGTCACGCAGCGGTCCGCATCGATCAGGACACGCCGCGGGAGCGGACGATCGATTTCGAGGTCGCCGACAAGCAGTACACCGTGCAACACCTCACGGTTGCCCCGCGCCAGGTGGATCTCTCGCCCTCCGACCTGGCGCGCGTCAATCGCGAGCAGCCGCGTTTGCACGAGGATTACGGCACCTTCTCTGCGCAGGCGCCCGAGACGCTGCGGCTGCTGCAGCCGGTGCCCGGCATCCGCTCGAGCTCGTACGGCATGCGCCGCGTGTTCAACAACGAGCCGCGCAATCCGCACAGCGGCATGGATATCGCCGCCGCGCTCGGTACGCCGATACGCGCCGCGGCCGATGGACGCGTCATCGATACCGGCAGCTTCTTCTTCAACGGCAACACGGTGCTGCTCGACCACGGCAGGGGCCTCGTCACCATGTACTGCCACCTGAGCGCGATCGACGTGAAGCGCGGTCAGTACGTGCCGGCGGGAACCCCGATCGGCAAGGTTGGATCGACCGGGCGCGTCACCGGGCCGCACCTGCATTTCGGCGTGGCGCTCAATGCGACTTTCGTCGATCCCGCGCTCTTCCTGCCACCACCCGCCTCGCCGCCGGCCGAGTCACATGACGGAGTCAACTGAGACCGGCCGCGATGCCGCGTTCATGCGCGTGGCGCTCGGGCAAGCGCTTGCCGCGGCCGCGAGCGGCGAGGTGCCGGTGGGTGCGGTGCTGGTGCGCGGGGAGGAGATCGTCGCCGCCGGCCACAATGCGCCGATCGTGAGCCACGATGCCACCGCGCACGCAGAGATCGCGGTGCTGCGCGCGGCCGGCCAGGCGCTCGGCAGTTACCGGTTGACCGATACCACGCTCTACGTGACGCTCGAGCCGTGCGTGATGTGCGCCTCGGCCGTAGTGCACGCGCGTGTGCGGCGGCTCGTGTTCGGTGCCTGGGACCCCCGCGCCGGCGGCGCCGGCAGCATCGTCAACGTATTTTCCCTGCCGGGCCTGAATCACCGCGTCGATGTCTTCGGCGGGGTG
>DASQRV010000032.1:0-7959 GCA_035642735.1 Steroidobacteraceae bacterium | reverse complement strand
AACGCGGCTGGGAGCAGGAAGTGTGTCGAATTGTCGCCCCGCGCCACGCGTCGCATCTTGCGGAACGTCAAGGATTGGACGTGCCAGGCGAAAGCCGGTAGAGTGCGCGCCGCGCGAAACGCCACTTCCCGGTCAGCGCTCGTTTCGCCGCTTCGATTTACCATTAACTTCGAGCCTCGCAGCTGACCGCCGCGGCGCCATTTGCGTGCCGCCGGGCGAGCCTTCAGAGAGGTTTTCTTTCCATATGTCATTTTCTGATCTCGGGCTCGAGCCCGGGCTGGTGCGTGCTGTTGCCGAAAAAGGTTATGCCACGCCGACGCCGATTCAACGCGCCGCCATTCCGGCGGTGCTCGCCGGACGCGACGTGCTCGCGGGCGCGCAGACCGGCACTGGCAAGACGGCGGCGTTCGTGCTGCCGATCCTGCAGAGGCTTGGCGAGCCGGAGGGGCGCGCGCCACGCGCGTTGGTGCTCACCCCGACGCGTGAGCTGGCCGCGCAGGTGGCCGAGAGCGCCCGCACGTACGGCCGCCACAGCGCGCTCCGCACGGCGGTGATCTTTGGCGGCGTGAGCGAGAAGCCGCAGATCGAGGCACTGCGCACCGGCTGTGATCTGCTCATCGCCACTCCGGGTCGGCTGCTCGATCTCGCCGGCCAGCGCGCGCTCGATCTCGGTGCGGTGCGCTGCTGCGTGCTCGATGAGGCCGATCGCATGCTCGACATGGGCTTCATTCACGACATCCGTCGGATCCTGAAGCTCCTGCCGCGGGAGCGTCAGAACCTGATGTTCTCGGCCACCTACTCGCACGATATCCGCGGGCTCGCCGCGGGGCTGCTGCGCGAGCCGCTCACCCTCGAGGTCGCACCGCGCAACGCCACCGCCGAGCGCATCGCGCAGCAGGTCTACCGCGTGCCGCAGGCGCACAAGCGGCACCTTTTGACGCATCTCATCGAGCGCGGCCAGTGGCAGCAGGTGCTGGTGTTTACCCGTACCAAGCACGCCGCCAACCGTCTGACGCAGCAGTTGCAGGCCGCTGGGATTTCCGCCGCCGCGATCCACGGCAACAAGAGCCAGAACGCGCGCACGCGGGCGTTGAGCGAGTTCAGGGAGAACCGCATCACCGCGCTCATTGCCACGGAAGTCGCCGCGCGCGGGCTGGACATCCGCGAGTTGCCGCACGTGGTGAACTTCGAGCTGCCGCACGTTCCCGAGGATTACGTGCATCGCATCGGGCGCACCGCGCGCGCCGGCAACTCGGGAGCGGCAGTCTCGCTCGTGTCCCCGGATGAAGCTCCGCTGCTGCGGGACATCGAGAAGCTCCTCGGGCAGCCGCTGCCGACGGCACCATTACCGGACTACCCGTTGCCGGCCGCAACGTCCGGGGTGGTTGCCGGCCAGCCGCCCGGTGCCGCCGTGGCCACAACGTCACACCGGAGCGCGCACCGTCACGAAAGTCGCCGCCCGCCGGGACGGCACCCCGGGCGGCCCTCACGCGCCCGGCCGCATCACGGGCACGGACAGGCTGCGAGCGAGCGGGCCGGACATCCGCGCGCTCGCCGTCCGCGCTAGAGGACGCTGAGGCGCTCTACGGCGCGCGCATGATGGCGTGCCGCACCGCGGCGAGCGGTGCATCATCCACGAGTCGCACCGAGTCGCCCTCGGGCAGTACCCCGAGCTCGCGCCACAGTGTCATGAGATCGGGTGCGACCGGCGTGTCCTTCATCTGCGCGTACAGATCCTCGAGTGTCCTCGTACCGACGGCGGCGTCGCCGGTGCGCAGCACGCGTTCGATCGGCCAGTCGGTCGCGAGCCCGCCACTCTCGCGCAGCACCGCGCGCAACGCCTGCTGCAGCCCGAAGCGCAGCTGCGTGCTGCGGCGGATGCCGACGTCCGCCAGCAGGCAGAACATGGCGCCACCCCAGTAGGTGCGCCCCCAGGTGTGGGTGTGATCGAGGCCGCGATCACGCTCCTGCGGGAGCCCGCGGGGCATGGAGTGCATCTCCTCCGCCCACACGTCCGCTTCGCTGCGGTTGCCGGCCTGCACGCGCGCCACGCCTTCCACGTAGGTCGCAACGCCCTCCGACAGCCAGGCGTGCTCTTCGCCGGTATCGGGGAGCGCGAGATGCGTCATCTCGTGGACCAGCACCCAGTCGCCGAGCAGTTGTGCCGCGGTGACTTCGCGCCCGAGCTGCACGCGGATGTAGGCGTTGGGATTGGCGAAGGTCTTGCCACCTTGCACACCGGCCCCGCTCTGCGGTACCAGCCGGACCGTGACGCTCGCGGCGGGGAAGCGGGCGTAGTAGCGGGCGACGATGTCCGCGGAGCGGGTGACCCACTCCAGGAGTGGCTCGGCGCCCTCCGCGAACGCGTTGCGATCGAAGTCGACGTGCAGCACGGCGCCGCTCGCGTGCAGCTCATCGGCCGCGCGCGCACCACAGCCGGCGGCGAGCAGCAAGCAGCCGAGCACTGCGACAACGGCCGCCTGCGGTGCGCGTGAAGGCCGGGGCGCTGTCCGTTCAGCGCGCGGTCTGTTCAGGGCGCGCGGTCTGGCCAAAGAGTATGCGCTTCGCCTCCTCGGTGATGGTGTTCTGAGTGTTGACGGTCGCCGCCTTCTCGTAGGCACGCACCGTCGCCGGCCGTTCGCGGATGCCTTCGAACCAGCGCCTGAGGTGTGGGAACTCCTCGAGCCGCTGCCCCTGCGACTCGTGGGACACGATCCAGGGGTAGCAGGCGATGTCGGCGATCGAGTACTCCCCGGCAACGTAGGCACGATCGCGCAGACGGTGATTGAGCACACCGTACAGCCGGTTGGTCTCCCTGACGTAGCGCTCGATGGCGTAGGGGATCTTCTCCGGCGCATAGCGCGCGAAGTGATGGTTCTGCCCGGCCATCGGACCGAGCCCCGCCATCTGCCAGAAGAGCCACTGCGTCGCCTCGACCTCGCCGCGCAGCTCCAGCGGCAGCAGTTTGCGGCTCTTGCGCGCGAGGTACAGCAGGATCGCGCCCGACTCGAACACCGACAAGGGACCCGCGCCGTCGCTCGGGGAGTGATCGACGATCGCCGGAATACGATTGTTGGGCGAGATGGCGAGGAACGCGGGCTCGAACTGCGCCCCGGTGCCGATGTTGACGGGAACGATGCGGTAGGCGAGGCCGATCTCCTCGAGGAACATCGTGATCTTGTGGCCGTTCGGCGTGGTCCAGTAATAGAGATCGATCATCGATCGCTTCCCTCTGGTGCGGCGCCGGGAGCATCGCACGCGGCGCGCCGGGTGCGCGAGGCTCTTGCGGGTCGCCGCGAGGTCCGCCTTTCGGGATACTCTGGGGGGGGGTGATCCGATGGCAACAGCGCTGAAGAATCCGCGTCCGGCTCTCGAGCACGAGCTGCGCTCGGCGGGCTACGCGGTGCTCGAGCCGGCGGCGGCGCAAACCGCGCTCGCGCTCGATGTGGCGGCGCTCGATGGCCTGCGCGAGAGCTGGGAGCGGCTACCGCGCGATCCTTACCTGCGTGATGGCGGCCAATACCGCGCGCGTCGGCACGGCAGCTTCATCTACACCCCGGGTGCGCGGGAACTCGCTCCCGTAGCGCAGCGTGCTCACTGGCAGCCGACGACCTACAACGCGTTGCACGGCGGGATGCTGCGCTGGTTCGAGCCGATCGAACCTGTGGTCGTGAGCGCGCCCGCCTTTCGGTAGCTGCTCGTATCGCTCGGCGACCTGTTCGCGCAGCTGCAGCCTGTGAGTCGCTGGTACCTCGAGGCACATCAGTTCCGCATCGATACCGCAGGCGGCATCGGCCGGCCGACCCCGGAAGGGGCGCACCGCGACGGGGTGGATTTCGTGGCGGTGGTGCTCATCGGGCGGCGCGGCGTGCGCGGCGGGGAGACCCGCGTGTTCGAAGCCGCGGGCAACCGCGGGGTGCGTTTCACCATGGCACAACCCTGGTCGATGCTGCTCATGGACGATGCGCGCGTCATCCACGAGACGACGCCACTTCAGTCCGAGGGCATCGCCCGCGAGTCAGCGAGCGCCCTCGGCGTCCGCGACACGCTGGTGCTCACCTACCGCGCGCGTGGTTTTCAGGAGCCCGGGGCAGCGGAGGGCTGAAGCGTCTCGCGCGAGCTGCGCCCGTCGATCCAGGTCTCGCGCACATTGAGCGTATCGTCGGTGAGCACGAGGTTCGCGCGTTGCCCTGCGGCGATACGGCCATACTCCGCCGCGACGCCGAGGAATTCGGCCGGCGTCTGGCTCGCCATGCGCACGGCCTGCGGCAGCGGTACGCCGAGCATGGCAACGGCGTTGCGAACGCAGCTCGCCATGTCGAGGTTGGAGCCGGCGAGACGCCCGTCCTCATCCACGCAGGCCTGGCCGTGCACTTTGATCCGCCGTCCCTGCAGCTCGAAGTAGGCCTGGTTGGTGCCGACGCTCGGCATGGCATCAGTCACCAGCACGAAGCGATCGTGCGGCTTGCAGCGCAGCGCGATGCGCAGCACCACGGGGTCTGTGTGCTCGCCATCGACGATGATGCCGCACCAGCTCCCCTGATCATCGAGCGCCGCGCCCACCGTGCCGGGTTCGCGCCCGGTGAGCTGCGACATGGCATTGAAGAGGTGCGTGAAGCCGCTCAGGCCATGGGCGAGGGCGGCATGGATCTCGGTATAGCTCGCGTTGGTGTGACCCGCGGAGACCACCACGCCTGCCGCCACCAGCTGCCGGATGAGCTCCGGGGTCGTCATCTCCGGGGCGAGCGTGACGAGCGTGCGGCCTTGCTGCAGCGAGGTGAGGAGTCCGAGCGCGCTCGGATCGAGCTCGCGCAGCTTCGCCGGATCGTGCACGCCCTTGCGCGCGACGTTGAGGAATGGCCCCTCGATATGAATGCCGAGGACGCCGGGCACGCCCGCGGCGATGGCGCCGCGCACGGCGGCGATGGCACGCGCGACGACCTCGAGGTCGGCGCTGATCAGTGTTGGCAGGAAGGCGGTGGTGCCGAAGCGGCGGTGCGCGGCGCCGATGGCGCGGATCGATTCGACGCTCGGTGCGTCGTTGAAGAGCACGCCGCCGCCGCCGTTCACCTGCAGGTCGATGAAGCCCGGCAGCAGCAATCCGCCGCCCAGATCGTAAGGCTCGGCCGCCCGGCAGCGGGCGTCAGTCGCCGGCAACACATCGACGATACGCCCCTGCTCGATGAGCACGCACTGGCCGCGCACGAAGCTGTCCGCGCGCAGCACCCGCCCGTTGATCAGTGCGAGGCTCATCAGAGAGTCTCGGTGACCTTGCGGAGATGCGGTGGCGCATCGGGATTGTGGCCGCGCGCCAGCGACAATTCATTCGCCATGCGGTAGAAGCTCTGGATGAACAACAGCGGCTCGATCACCGGGTGAGCTCCTTCGGTCGGTAGTTCGGTGGTGTGCGGCAGGGGTGCGCCGGCGAGCAGCACGTCGGCGCCGTGCGCGACGAGTTCGTCGGCGAGCTGCATCACGCCGGCGCGGCTGCCGTCATTCTGCGTGAACAGCAACAGCGGAAACCCGGCGCGCACCAGCGCCATCGGCCCGTGGCGCAGCTCGGCCGCGCTCAGCGCTTCGGCGTGCAGGCCGCAGGTTTCCTTGAATTTCAGCGCCGCCTCCTGCGCGATGCCGAGGCCGAGCCCGCGGCCGATGACGTACAGGCTGCTCGCCGCAGTCAGCCGCGTGACTGCCGCGCTCCAATCGAGCTGCCAGGCACGGGCGAGATCTGCGGGTGCCCGCTGCAGTGCCGCGCTGAGCGGCGCATCCGCCGCCCAAGCGGCCACCAGCTGCACGATGGCGCTGAGTGAGGCGATGTAAGACTTGGTCGCGGCGACGCTTCGCTCGGTACCGGCGTGCAGCGGCAGCAGCTCGTCGGCGAGTTGTGCGAGCGGTGAGCGCTCGGCGTTCACCAGTGCGACGATGCGCGCGCCGGCCGCGCGCGCGCGGCTCACGACCGCGAGAATGTCCGGGCTCGCGCCCGACTGCGAGATGGCGAGCATGAGCGTACCGGACAGATCGGGCGCCGCTTCGTACACCGAGCTCACCGACGGCGCGGCCGAGGAAGTGAGCAGTCCCAGGCGCGTCTCGATCAGGTAACGGGCGAAGGTCGCCGCGTGGTCCGAGCTGCCGCGTGCGCAGGTGACGACGGCGCGCGGTGGCGAGCGGCGCAGCCGCTCGGCAAGCTGCGCCACGCGCGTGGCGTTGGCCGCGAGCTGCGCGCGCACCACCTCCGGCGCCTGCGCGGCTTCGCCAAACATGTGCGTGGTCTCGGCGGGCGCGCTCACGTGGCGATGCTGAGCTCGGCGACGAAGTCATAGATGTCGCCGCGGTAGTAGGAATGCGTGAACTCCGCCGCGCGCCCGTCATCGAGGAAGCCGAGCCGCTCGACGAGCAGCCCCGGATCCGCCTCCTGCGCCTGCAGGAGCTCGGCCTGCTCGGCGGTGAACAGCACCGCACGCAGGCGCTGCAGCGCGCGCACCGGGCGATTGCCGGCACGCTCGAGCGCAACGTAGAGCGAGGATTCGACCGCCTCGAGCGAGGGGAGGCAGGAGGCGAGGATGGTGGCGTACTCGAGCGCCATCGGCGCATCGTCTGCGAAACGAATGCGGTCAAAGCGGTACACCGGTGTTCCGGGACTCGCGCGCAATGTCAACGCTTCTTCGGGCGTCACGGTGCCGGTGGTCCTGCGCAGCCACACGCTGCGCGGATTTCTGCCGCGTGCGCGCATGTCCTCGGAGAAGGAAGTCAGCTTGGAAAAATTCTTCTCCACGCGCGTGCGTACGAAGGTGCCCGAACCCTGGCGGCGCACCAGCAGGCCCTCGTTGACGAGTCCATCGATGGCTTTACGCACGGTGATGCGCGACACGTTGAATTCCGCGGCAAGATCGCGTTCCGGCGGCAGCGCGTCATCCGGACCCAACACGCGCGTCTCGATCGCCTGGCGCAACGCGCGCTGTAACTGCTGATAAAGGGGCAGCCGGCTCGCCTCATCGAGTTTGCCCACGGTTTGTGACAGTGCGACCACCAGCTTGCCCCCTATCAACAGATCAGCACCGACATTACCACTAAAATACCATTCAGTTGCCTGCAAGCAACTTAGTGAGCTCTAAGTAGTTGAGTTTACGTTGAAAAGCCCACGTGTACATCACTGGTATTGTCGGAGTTGTTATTATCTGGTGATTGGTACTATATTGGACCTTAACTGGTCCCAGCTAGTGGGACCACCCTGCGAGAGGTCTCCAGGGGATTTCTAACGACGAACGGCACGAGTCAATTGCAGACCATAAGGCGGGGGTGGGCAAGTCATGAGAATCAGTAGGTCGACGTTGATCGGAACAGCAGTCGCGATGGCACTGTTCGGGCCCGAGGGCCCGATACAGGCGCAGCAGGCGAGCGGCGATCAGACCGCTGCCAAACCGGGCGAGCTTCAGGAGGTCGTGGTCACCGGCATCCGCGCCTCAGTCCAGGAGTCGCTGTCGATCAAGAAAGCATCGACCAACGTGGTGGATGTAGTCACTTCGGAAGACATCGGCAAGATGCCCGATAAGAACGTCGCGGACTCGCTGAGCCGTGTGCCGGGTGTTACCGTCAGTTCCGCCGGCGCCAACGAAGGCGGCTTCGATGAGAACGACCGCGTCAGTCTTCGCGGTACAGGTCCCAGCCTCACCCAGACGCTCATCGATGGCCACAACGTGGCTTCCGGCGACTGGTTCGTGCTCAACCAGACGGGCACCGTCGGTCGCAGCGTCAGCTACACGCTGTTGCCTTCGGAGCTCGTGAGCAGGGTCCTGGTGCAGAAGAGCTCGGAGGCGGACCTCGTCGAAGGCGGCGTGGCGGGCACGGTCGACATCGTGACGCGCAAGCCGCTCGAGGACTTCAAGAACCCACTCACCCTGCAGGCGTCCGCGGGTGCGGTGTACTCGGATCTGCCCAACAAGGGCGCCCCGCAATTCAGCG
>DASQRV010000031.1:0-6693 GCA_035642735.1 Steroidobacteraceae bacterium | reverse complement strand
CGACAGGCCGTCCTCACCGGGCAGCATCAGGTCGAGCACCAGCAGGTCGACGTGCGAGCGCTCGAGGGTCCGGCGCATCTCCCGGCCATCGGCAACCGCGGTGGTGCGGAAGTCGTGTTTCTCCAGATACTGTGCGAGCAGTCCGCGGATCTCGCGGTCGTCATCGACGATCAACACGTGTGGTCGTTCGCTCATCATTCCTCGCGGCACTGAGGATACCTACACGGAGAGACAAGCGGCAGCGCATTTGGTGCCCGGCGGAAGGCCGGGCGGGCCGCGGAGGGCGTGCAGTCCTGTAAGGAACTGTTCGCCTCCTCTCAGGAGCGCACGCGCAGCGGGCCGGAGTGGAAGCGCAGCGTCACATCCGGCTCCGTGGCCAGCTCTGCCTCGTGCCGCGCGAGCGCCGCGAGTCGCGTAGCCCACTGCTGCGGGGCAGCGTCGCGTGCGAAACCCAGGTAGAGCGTGTAGTGCCGCGCCTCGGCGCCGGCGAGCTCGGCATACAGCCGCGCAAGCGGCGGGGGCAGGCGCGGGGCGAGCAAACCGAAACGCTCCGCCGAGCGCGCCTCGATCAGCGCGCCGGACAGCAGCAGGTCGAGCTTGCGGCCCGGATCGCTCGTCGCGAGCACGCTGCGCAGCCGCTGCGCGTATCGCCCGGGGCTCTGCCGCACATAGGCTACCCCGAGCGCCGCCATCGCACGCGTGACCTGCTCGAAGTGCCGCAGCTCCTCGCGTGCCAGGCGCGAGAGCGCGGTGGCGAGCGCACGGTCATCGGGATAAGCGAACATCAGGGCGAGGGCCGTGGAGGCGGCCTTCTTCTCGCAGTTGGCGTGGTCCTGCAGGATCTCCGGCAGGTGACCGAGTGCATCCTCGACCCACGCGGGCGGGGTCGGTGCACGCAGTATCGATGCGGCCGATTCCGGAGCCCTGGTGCCGGGGGTACCGTTCACGTCTCTCGCCCGCGCGCGAGCCAGGCGCTGAGCGTCTCCTCGAGTGCCGTCACCGCCTGCTGCGCATCGGCGAAGCGCTCCGCAGGGAGCTTCGCCATGAGCCGCTCGAGCACCGGCTGCACGGCGGTGAACTGCGCGGGCAGCTGCGGCAGCGGCTCCTTGCGATGCTTGTAGACGATCGCCATGGGATTGTCGGCGCGATAGGGCTTCGCGCCCGTCAGCATCTCGAACAGTATCACCCCGAGGCTGTAGAGGTCGCTGCGCGCATCGACCGCCTCCGCGTGGCCCTGCTCCGGGCTCATGTAGTGCGGTGTGCCGAAGATCATGCCGGTGTCGGTCACATCGAGCGCGAGCGCCGCGTCTTTAGAGAGCCCGAAATCGATGAGCGCGATGGTGCCGTCCTCGCGCAGCATCACGTTCCCCGGCTTCAGGTCCCGGTGCAACACGCCGGCCGCGTGGACCGCGGTGAGCGCCTGCGCGATCGCGACCGCGTAACGCAGCGCCTCGCGCGGACGGAGCAGGCGGCGCATGCGCCGCCGCAGGTCCCCGAGCGCGAAGTACTCCATCACGAGCCAGGCGTGCTCATCGCTCACCCCGAGGTCGTGCAGGCGCACCACCGCGGGGCTGGTAATGCGCTGTGCGATCTCGTACTCCTGCAGGAAGCGGCGGAACGCATCCACGGGCTGCGGCTCGTCGAGGGCGTCGCGCGCGACTTTCAGCGCGACCAGCGAGCCGACCCGCTCGCTCTCGGCGACGTACAGATCGCTGGTCGCTCCCGCGGCGAGGCGCCGGATGCAGCGGTAGCCGCGGATGAACGCATCACCGAAACGCTGCGTCTCGCGCCCGGCGCGGCTGGTCCGCCAGATGGCGCGTGCGTGCGTCTGGCGGCGCTCGGCGGCCGCCAGCACGTGGGCGAAGGTCTCGCGCTCGAGGTCCGCGCGGCTGACGGTGAACGCTCCGATCGCCCCCGCCTCGCGGGCGACGCTGGAATCGGCCTGCTCGCACAGCAGCACGATCGGCGCAAAACCGGCGCGCGCGGCGAGCTCGCGCGCCCACGCGAGGCCGCGGCCGCCCGGCCATTCATCTGCCAGCATTACCGCATCGAACCCCTGCGCGAGGAACTCGCGCGCCAGCGCCCCCTGCGTGACCGGACGGTGGACGACCAGCTCCGCGTGCGGCCGCCAGGAGATGAGCCGCTCCTGGATGTGCGCGCACCGGCGCACGTCTTCTTCGATCAGGAGCAGCCGCACGGCGTGATTACAGCACGCGCTGCCGGCGGTCGTCATGAGGCCGCGCAAGCACCCCGGCATCCTCGGCCGTCAGCTTCAGTCCGATCACGAGGTCGCCGACGTTGGTGCCGGTCGGTCCGGTGTGCACCAGGTCGCCGCTCGCGGCGAGCGCCCGGGCGGAGTCCGCCCGGGCGAGGCAGTCATCGGCGTCGAGCTGCGCGAGAGCGATGCGCGCGCAGCTCTCCCCATCGACGAGCGCGCCGGCATCCTCGGTCACGCCGTCACTCCCGTCGGTGCCGGCCGCGAGCAGCAGCAGCTCGCCGTGGCCGGCGATGAGGCGGGCCGCGGCGAGCGCCAGGTGCTGGTTGCGGCCACCGCGACCCGGCTGCGGCGGCAACTCCACCGTCGACTCCCCGCCCCAGACGCACAGCTGCGCATCGCCGAGGTGCAGCTCGTGGGCGAAACGGGCCGCGAGCCGTATCGCACCGGCGGCGAAGCGCCCGCGCGGCGCGTGTACGGCGAGCCCGAGCTGCACCGCGCGGGCTGCGACCGCGGCCACCGCATGATCGATGCTCGCCACCACGGTGCGCTCGATGCAGTCGGGGCCCACCGGGGCGGGGCCCATGAGGCCGGACCCAATCACCCGCGGGTCATCGTCCGGCACATCCGACACGAACAGCGCGCGAGCCCGGCGACCGGCGAGGCGCGCGGCGAGGCGCCCACCCTTGATGCGCGACAGCGCCGCCCGGCGGGCGTTCAGCTCGCCGATCGCCATGCCGGAGGTGAACGACAGGCGCGTGAGCTCGGCGAGGTCCTCGAGTGTCGCGCCCGGGGCGGGTACCTCCACGAGGCTCGATGCACCGCCGGAGATCAGAAACAGGGGCGATACGGAAGGGGGCAAATCGTCCACCCACGCGAGCAGCCGCGCCCCGGCGGCGAGTGAGCGCTCATCGGGCACCGGATGCGATCCGAGCCACACTTCGGGGGCGGCCCCGGGAGCGAAAGCGCTCAGGTCTTCGGGGTCGCGAGTGATGATGAGGGTGCGCTCGATCGCGGCGCCGAGCGCATCGCAGGCGCCGAGCGCCATGGCGGTGGCCGCCTTGCCGATGGCCGCCACCCAGACCGGCGAGGCGGGCTCGGCTGCGCCGAGCGCAGCACGCACACAGTGCCGGCCATGGACGCGCGCGAGGCCGGCCTGGAACAGATCGAGCAGGAGCGTGCGCCGCGGATCGTGGGCGTCTTCTGTTCTCACCGGGGTCCCCGGAAAATCGCGCCTCTCATTTGTCGGTGAATGCACACTCGGCGCCGCAGGCGCGATTCTCTGGTCTTCACCGGGGCCCCCGCGAAATCGCGCGTCTTGTTGGACGGTGGGCCCTCGTTCGGCGCCGCAGGCGCGATTTCGTGGGGTGGTTTTTAACGCACCACTTTGAGCTTGCCGTGCCCGTCCCGGCGGGCGAGCTTGGCGGCATCCGAGCGCTCGGTCTGCAGCCGCTCCAGATATTCGGGCGTCACATCGCCGGTCACGTACAGACCCGAGAAGCACGAGGTGTCGAACTCCTCGATGCGTGCATCTTCGTGCTTGCACGCGGCGATCAGGTCGTCGAGATCCTGATACACGAGCCAGTCCGCGCCGATCAGCCGCGCCACCTCCTCCACCGTGCGGCCGCTCGCCACGAGCTCGCTCGCCGCCGGCATGTCGATGCCGTAGACGTTGGGGAAGCGCACCGGCGGTGCGGCGGAAGCGAAGTACACCTTGGCGGCGCCCGCCTCGCGGGCGAGCTCGATAATCTGCGCCGAGGTGGTGCCGCGCACGATCGAGTCATCGATCAGCAGCACGGTCTTGCCGCGGAACTCGAGGTCGATGGCGTTCAGCTTGCGGCGCACCGATTTCGCGCGCTCCGCATGCCCCGGCATGATGAAGGTACGGCCGATGTAGCGGTTCTTGATGAATCCCTCGCGGTACTTCACGCCGAGCCGCTGCGCCAGCTGCAGCGCGCTGGTGCGGCTCGTGTCGGGTATGGGGATCACCACGTCGATGTCGTGCTGCGGCCGCTCGCGCAGGATCTTGTCGGCGAGACGATCGCCCATGCGCATGCGTGCGCGGTAGACGGAGATGTTGTCGATCTTCGAGTCCGGCCGGGCGAAGTACACGTACTCGAAGATGCACGGGGCGTGCCGCGCGCTGGCGACGCACTGCTGCGTGTGGAGCCGGCCGTGCTCGTCGATGAACACGGCCTCGCCGGGTGCCACATCGCGCACCAGCCGGAACGAGAGCGCATCGAGCGCCACGCTCTCGGAGGCGAGCATCCACTCGGTGCCGCGCGCCGTGCGCCGCTCGCCGAGCACCAGCGGGCGGATACCGTTCGGATCGCGGAAGCCGAGGATGCCGTGACCGATGATCATCGCCACCACCGCGTAGCCGCCGCGACAGCGGCGGTACACCGCCGACAGCGCGGCGAACACGTCCGCCGGGGTGATGCGCGCGGTGCCGACGCGCTGCAGCTCGGAGGCGAACACGTTCAGCAGCACTTCCGAATCGGAGGTGGTGTTGAGATGCCGCCGGTCCTCGCGGATCAGGATCTCGGCGAGCTCGGCGGCGTTGGTGAGGTTGCCGTTGTGGCCGAGGCAGATGCCATACGGGGCGTTGACGTAGAAGGGCTGCGCCTCGGAGGCGCTGTCGCAGCCGGCGGTGGGGTAACGCACGTGGCCGATGCCGATGTTGCCCTTCAGCTCGAGCATGTGGTGCTGCTGGAAGACATCGCGCACGAGTCCACTGCCCTTGCGCACGCACAGCTCGCCCTCACCCGAGGAGGTGGCGATGCCGGCGGCGTCCTGGCCGCGATGCTGCAGCACCGTGAGCGCATCGTAGAGGCGCTGGTTGACGGCGCTGGTACCGACGATGCCGGCGATGCCGCACATGATTCGCTCAATCCCCCGTGAAACGTATCAGACGCGGACCTATCAGACGCGCAGGTGCTCCTCGCTCCGGCTGTAGCGCACGCGCTCCTCCCCGACGATCGTGCGCAGGCCATTCGCGATCGACTCCCCGTACGGGAGGAGCAGCGACCCCCGCCACCAGTGCTCGCCCTGCAGGCGCAGCAGCTGGCCGAGTATCACGAACACCCCGAGCAGCACGAAGCCGCGCAGCAGACCGAAGAAGAAACCGAGCAGGCGATCCATGCCGCTGAAGATCGAGAGACGCACGAAGTGGCCGAGCGTCGCGCCGATGCCGGCACCCAGCAGCAGCACCAGCACCACGATGATGATGCGCGCCGCCCACGGCCGCACTTCCGAGTCCGACATGAGCCCGCCGAGGTGCGGCGCGATCAGGTCGGAGAAATGCCAGGCGAGAAGCAGTGCGATCAGCCAGGCGCCGATCGCGATCGATTCGCGCAGGAAGCCGCGCGCCGCGCCGACGATGGCGGAAATGATGATGGCGGCGATCACCAGGTAATCTGCTGCGTTCATCGGGGGCGGAGGGTGTCATCGCGGCCATTCCGCGCGGCGCGGATTGTACAAGAGCATCACCCGTGCTGCCTGAGGAGCACGTCACGCGCGCGCCGACCGCTGCCGCGGCTACTGCGGGACGATCGCCCCGCTGTGGCCGTGGGCGCTCAGCTGCTGCGCGAGCTCGGAGGCCGCGGCCCGATCGCGCGCCGGTCCCACGCGTACCCGGTACAGGCGGCCGGAGCTGCTCTGAGAGACGCTCACCGGGAAGCCCTGCGAACGGACCTGCCGCGCGAGGCGATCGGCGTTCGTGCGGCTCGCAAAGCTGCCGAGCTGCACGACATAGGCCCCGGGGGCGGCACTCGCTGCCGGCGGGGCGGCGGCCCCCGCGGCGGGTGTCGTGTGAGTCGCTTCTGCGGTCGGCGCGGCGGGCGGCGCCGGAGTGGAGCCCGGCTCCCCGGCCGTGGCTCGTGCGGTCGGTGCGCTGGTACTCGGCGCCGGCGCGGGGAGGGATGCCGGCTGCTCCGGCCCGCTGTGCACGGCCGCGCTGCGCGCGTGTGACTCGTCCGCAAGCTTGATGGTGTAGGAGCGTAATGGCGGTTCCTCGGTGGATGACGCCAGAGGATCGGCCCGCGGTGCCGAGCGGACCGGCCCCGTCAAGAGTTCGGGTACCAGCAACACGATCAGGGCCACGAGAATGATCGCGCCCGTCAGCCGTTCTTTCACCTGGAGCACCCACTATGGGGGCGAGCCTTGATAAGGCAAGCGCAGGCGCACCCCATGAAATTCAGTATACCCGAAGCCACTGCAGTGCCGGGCCCACGGTGTGCACCGAGCCGCACACGACGACGCGGTCGCCGGGCTGCGCTTGCGCGCGCGCCAACTCGCAGCCGGCTGTGACCGAGTCGGCGAGCTCGATGGACGAGGCCGGCGGGACCAGCCGCGCGAGGTCCGCCGCGCTCGTGCCGCGCGGCCCCGGCAGTGTGCACACGATCCAGCGGTCGATCACGCCCGCGAGGGCGGCACCAATGGCCGCGGCATCCTTGTCGCGAGCACGCCGATCACGGCAA
>DASQRV010000030.1:0-3261 GCA_035642735.1 Steroidobacteraceae bacterium | reverse complement strand
GCTCGCAATCGCAGTTGCACTCGTGATCCTGGTGGTGTTCGTATTCCTGCGCGACGCGCGCGCGACGCTCGTGCCCGCGGTCGCCGTGCCGATCTCGCTGCTCGGTACCTTCGGCGCGATGTACCTGCTCACCTACAGTCTCGACAACATTTCGCTCATGGCACTGATCATTGCCACCGGCTTCGTGGTGGATGACGCCATCGTGGTGCTCGAGAACATCACGCGCCACGTGGAAGCCGGGATGCCGCGCCTGGCAGCCGCCATCGAGGGGGCGCGCGAGGTCGGCTTCACGGTGCTCTCGATGAGCCTGTCCCTGGTCGCGGTGTTCATTCCGATCCTGCTGATGGGCGGCATCGTCGGGCGGCTGTTCCGCGAGTTCTCGGTGACGCTCTCGATAGCGGTGCTCATCTCGCTGCTGGTGTCACTCACCACCACGCCGATGATGTGCTCGCGGCTGTTGCGTCGGCGCGTGCCGGAGCAGGAAGGAAAGTTTTTTCACGCGAGTGAACGGGCATTCCAGGCCGTGCACCGCGCCTACGGCCGCTCGCTTCACTGGGCGCTCGCCAACCGCGGCCTCGTGATGCTGCTCCTCGCGATGACCGTGATATTCAATGCCTACCTCTACGTCGTGATCCCCAAGGGGTTCTTTCCGCAGCAGGACACCGGCCGCATCGTCGGCGGTATCCAGGCCGATCAGGCGATCTCCTTCCAGTCGATGTCGGGGAAGCTGCGCCAGTTCGTCAACATCGTGAAGGCGGATCCGGCGATCCAGTCGGTGGTCGGCTTCACGGGCGGCGGCTCGCAGGGCGGCGGACAGACCAACAGCGGCTTCGTGTTCGCATCCCTCAAGCCGCGCGCGGAGCGCCGGGTCAGCGCCGATCAGGTGATCGCCCGCCTGCGGCCCAAGCTCGGCCAGGTAGCCGGCGCACGGCTCTTCCTGCAGGCGGCCCAGGATATCTTTTCGGGTGGCCGGCAGAGTCTCGCGCAATTCCAGTACACGCTGCAGGCCGACAGCGTCGCCGAGCTCTACAAGTGGGCGCCGAAGCTCACCGAGGCACTGCAGCACGAGCCGGCACTCGCGGATGTCAACTCCGATCAGCAGCAGAACGGCCAGGAGATCGATCTTGCCGTCGATCGCGACACCGCGGCGCGGCTGAAGCTCAATCTCGCACAGATCGACAATACGCTCTACGACGCCTTCGGGCAGCGCTCCGTGTCGACCATCTACAAAGCGCTGAACCAGTATCACGTGATCATGGAGGTGGCGCCCGAGTACTGGCAGAGCCCCGAGACCCTGCAGAACCTGTGGGTGAGCACCGCGGGCGGCACCGTGAGCGGCACCCAGGCGACCAACGCGGTCGCAGGCACCGTGACCTCCGCGCAGACCGCCGCCAACCGTACCGCCGCGGCGATCGCATCCGACACGGCACGCAACCTGGCGACCAACAGTCTCGCCAACACCGGGCACGGTACGGTCTCGACCGGCGCGGCGGTCAGCACGTCCGCCGAGGCGGTGGTGCCGCTGGCGGCGTTCAGCCACCACGCACCCGGCAGCACACCGCTCGCGGTCAACCATCATGGCCCCTTCGTCGCAACCACCCTCTCCTTCAACCTGGCGCCCAATCGCTCCCTCAGCGACGCGCAGGCAGCGATCGCACGCGCAATGAACGCGGTCGGCGTGCCCGCCACCGTGCACGGCAGCTTCCAGGGCACCGGCCGCAGCTTCCAGGAGTCACTCGACAACGAGCTGATACTGATCCTGACGGCGCTCGCCGCGGTCTACATCGTGCTGGGGATTCTCTACGAGAGCTACATTCACCCCTTCACCATCCTCTCGACGCTTCCCTCGGCCGGCGCGGGCGCGGTGCTCGCGCTGCGCGTCTTCAACACCGAGTTCAGCATCATGGCGCTGATCGGGGTGATCCTGCTCATCGGCATCGTGAAGAAGAACGCGATCATGATGATCGACTTCGCGCTCGATGCGCAGCGTCAGGGACATCCGCCCGAGGAAGCGATCTACACCGCATCGCTGCTGCGCTTCCGCCCCATCATGATGACCACGATGGCGGCCATGCTGGGCGCGCTGCCGCTCGCATTCGGTGTCGGCGATGGCGCGGAAATACGTCAGCCGCTCGGCATCTCGATCGTCGGCGGGCTGATCGTGAGCCAGGTGCTCACGCTCTACACCACCCCCGTCATGTACCTCTACCTCGATCGCTTCGGGCGCTGGTGCCGCCGGCTGTGGGCACGGCTGCATCCCGAGCGGCCGCCCGCCGCGCCGGCTGAGGTTCCATTATGAGACACGTCCTGCCACACCCCGCAGGGGCCGCAAGTCGATCGTTCGCGGTCGCGCTGTTCACCAGCGTGGCGCTCGCGGCCTGCGCCGTCGGACCGAACTACCATCGTCCCCCGGCAGCCAATCCACAGCGTTTCAAGGAGGCCGACGGCTGGAAGCCTGCCGAACCGCGCGAAGCGGCGAGCGGCACCGCCTGGTGGTCGATCTACGGCGATGCGACGCTCGATGAGCTCGAGAAGCAGATCGACATCTCGAACCAGACACTCAAGGCTTCCGAGGCCGCCTGGCGTCAGGCCACGGCACTCGCAAGCCAGGCGCGTGCCGGACTCTTTCCCACGATCGGTGTGAGCGCCACGGCGACGCGGTCCGGCGGTCCCGGTGGCCGCGCGACCGGTGCCACGACGGGCGGAACGGTGACGCCGCTCTCCCACCCGGTGAACGAGTTCGAGCTGTTCGGCACTGCGTCCTGGGATATCGATATCTGGGGCAAGATCCGCCGCACCATCGAAAGCGACGTGGCGGGCGCTCAGGCGAGTGAAGCAGATCTGGCCGCGGCGCGATTGTCCGCCCAGGCGGCGCTCGCCACCGACTACATCGAGCTGCGCATCGCCGACGAGCAGAAACAACTGCTCGACAGGACGGTTGAGGGGTACAAGCGCTCGCTCGAGATCACCGAGAATCAGTATCACGTCGGTGTGGTCGCAAAGGCCGACGTGATCACCGCCCAAACACAGCTGGGCGGAGCGCAATCACAGCAGATCGCCATCGGTGTGACGCGCGCCACGCTCGAGCACGCCATCGCGGTGCTCATCGGCAAGGCGCCCGCGGATTTCTCGCTGCCGCCGGCAACGCTCGGCACTACCGTACCGGTCATGCCCAGCGGCGTGCCCTCGGCTCTTCTCGAGCGCCGACCCGACATCGCCGGAGCGGAGCGCCGCATGGCAGCTGCGAACGCCCAGATCGGT
>DASQRV010000029.1:0-5004 GCA_035642735.1 Steroidobacteraceae bacterium | reverse complement strand
CGCTGCGCGAGCGCGTGGTACGGGCCGTGAACGAAGCCTACGAGGCCAAGGTGGCGCGCACCGGCCCTCCCATCATGCGGCACGTCGAGAAGCAGGTGATGCTGCAGAAGCTCGATCAGCACTGGCGTGAGCACCTCGCGGCGATGGATTACCTGCGCCAGGGCATCCACCTGCGCGGCTACGCGCAGAAGGACTACCGCTTCGAATTCAAGCGCGAGGCGTTCGAGATGTTCGGCGCCATGCTCGAGCGGATCAAATATG
Organism: Steroidobacteraceae bacterium; assembly: GCA_035642735.1. Lineage (GTDB taxonomy): Bacteria > Pseudomonadota > Gammaproteobacteria > Steroidobacterales > Steroidobacteraceae > 13-2-20CM-66-19. The sequence goes on along the minus strand of DASQRV010000029.1, from coordinate 4,743 downwards.
AGACCGCCTCGCTGATGGCGACGCTCGAGATTCGCACCCAGGAGGAAATCGAGCGTGAGGAAGAGGAACGCCACCGCCGCCTGATGCGCGCCCTGCAGGCGCAGCATGCGGAGGCGGCTTCGGTCCTCGCCGGTGCCGGCGCGGCCGAGGAAGCGGCGCCGGGAGCCGCTGCGCCGGCGCTACCGGAGCGGCGCGGCGCCGCCGCCGGCGCGCTCCTCCCGGGTGCACCGCCGCTGCCGCCGCCGGATCTCTCCGGCACCTTCGTGCGCAGCGAGCGCAAGGTCGGTCGCAACCAGCCCTGTCCCTGCGGCTCGGGCAAGAAGTACAAGCATTGCCACGGCGCGCTCTCGAGCGTCGAGTAGCGGACGCTCGGCCGGTGCAGGCGCGCGCGGCCCGGCCGAAAGTCCCGGTGGTCGCGGCCGCGCTGTTCGATGACGGAGGAAGGGTGCTGATTGCGCAACGCCCGGCGGGCAAGGCACTCGCCGGACGCTGGGAATTCCCGGGCGGCAAGGTGGCTGCCGGCGAGAGCGAGCGCGACGCGCTCCGGCGCGAGCTGCGCGAGGAGCTCGGCATCGAGGTCATCGCGGCCCGGCCCTTCATGCGCCTCACCCACGCCTACGAGGAGCGTGACGTGGAGCTGTCGTTGTGGATCGTCGAGCGCTTCGCAGGCAAGCCGCGTTCGCTCGATGCCCAGGCCCTCAAGTGGGTCGCACCCGCGCAGCTTCCCGGGGAGAACATCCTCGAAGCCGACCGCCCCTTCATCGCCGCGCTGCTCGACCTTGCGCAGCGGCCCGAAGGCAGGTGAGCGGACGCGGCCGTGTACAATGGATCGGCAACATTCGAGGCGGAAATTCCATGGCAGCGCAGAACGACCTTCCTGAAATCCAGATCGATCCCAAGGGCCTCTACCGCGAGGACGTATTCACCGATCGGCGTGCCGGCAGCATCCGCCGCCTGACCCCGGTGACCATCGATGGCGCGCCCGATGCGTCGCGCCCGGTGCTCTTCTCCGGACAGACCCAGCTGTTGACGCCCGCGGGCGTGTTGCCGCTCGGTTTCGAGATCGAGGCGAAGACGCTGGAGGAGGCGCTGCAGAAGTTCCCCGAAGGCGTGAAGGCGGCGCTCGAGCAGGCGATCGATGAGGCGCGCGAGCTGCGCCGCGAGGCCGCCTCGCGCATCCTCGTGCCGGAGGTCGGCGGCGGGGTAGGCCCGGTTGCCGGACCCGCCGCGGGTGGCGGCAAGATCAAATTTCCCTGAAGGCCGCCCGTCGCGCCGCCGCGATGAAGAACCTGCGCAGCCTCGCTCCCGCCGTCGCGCTTGCGACCGCGGGTGCGATGGCCATCTTCCTCGGCGCCTGCGGCCATACGCTGGTGGCCGGTGGCCCCCACACGGTGCCCGGCAGCGGGCCGGGCGGCAGGCCGATGACCACGGTGACCGATCAGGCCGTCGGCATGCCGGCGGTCGCCAGGACCCGCATCTACCCGGTCACCGCGCGCATCGAGGCCTCCGACACCTACTTCGGCACCCGGGTCGCCGACCCGTATCGCTGGCTCGAGAACCTCGATTCGACCGAGGTGCAGGCGTGGGTCAGGTCGCAGAACGCGCTCTCTGAGCCGCGGCTCGCGGAGCTGCCGTGGCGTCCCTGGATCAAGGCGCGCCTCACCCAGTTGTGGGACTACGAGCGCTACGAGGTGCCGGTGACGCGTGGCGGCCACTACTTCTACCTGCACAACGACGGCAGACAGAATCAGGACGTGCTGCAGGTCGCCGACGCGCTGGATGCACCCGGGCGGGTCCTGTTCGATCCCAACACCGCGCGCGCCGACGCCACCATCGCGCTGTCCGATTTCACACCGGACCCGGCCGGCAAGGTGGTCGCGTACGCACTCTCCGACGGCGGTAGCGACTGGCAGGTGTGGCACTTCAGGCGGGTCGCCGACGGTAAGGATTTTCCCGAGGAGCTGCGCTTCACGAAGTTCTGGGGCGTGTCCTGGGCACGCGATGGCTCGGGTGTGTACTACAGCCGCTACCCCGCGCTCCCCGATGGCCGGGGCGACGATAACGGACGGCCGGCGGTGTATTTTCACGAGCTCGGCAAGCCGCAGGAACGCGACCGCCTGGTGTACGAGGTCAGTAACCACCCGACCCACGTACCCGTGGCGCGCGTGACCGAGGACGGTCACTACCTGATCATCACCCTCAACGAGGGCACCGATAAGAACGGGGTCGATGTGCTCGACCTGCGCCGGCCCGGCGAGAAGCCGCACGCCGTGTTCGCCGACTGGGATGCGCTCTACACCTTCATCGGCTCGCGCGGTAACGAGCTGTACTTTCAGACCACCTACCGGGCGCCGCTCGGACGGGTCATCGCGGTCGATGCGCGTGCGCCGGTCACCCGGCGTACCCTCGTGCCCGAGGGCAGTGCGGCGCTCGCGCAATCGAGCTACGTCGGCGGACGCTTCATCGCCAAGTACATCATCGACGCCCGCGGTGTGGCGCGGGTCTTCGAGCGCGACGGCCGGCCGGTCGGGGAGGTCCCGCTCCCGGGGCTCGGCCGGATCGAGGGCTTCGAGGGGGAGGGCGCGCAGACCGAGACGTTCTTCTCCTACACGGACTACCTGACACCGCGCAAGGTCTATCACTTCGAGGTACCCGCCAACCGCGCGACGCTCTGGCGTGAGCCGCACACCCCGGCACTGACCGCGCAGTTCGTCACCCAGCAGGTGTTCTACAACAGCAAGGACGGCACGCGGGTGCCGATGTTCATCACCCGCCGGCGCGACGCGCCCCGCGACGGCAATCAGCCGACGCTGCTCTACGGCTATGGCGGCTTCGACGTCTCGCTCACCCCGGTGTATCGCCCCTCGGTGCAGGCGTGGCTCGAGATGGGCGGTACGTACGTGGAGGCCAACCTGCGCGGCGGCGGCGAGTACGGCGAGGCGTGGCACCAGGCGGGGAGCCTCACCAACAAGCAGCACGTGTTCGATGACTTCATCGCCGCGGCGGAGTTCCTGGTCGCGGAGAACTTCACGCGCCGCGCGCGGCTCGGTATCTACGGCCGCAGCAACGGCGGGCTGCTGGTCGGCGCCGTGCTCACGCAGCGGCCGGATCTGTTTGGCGCAGCGCTGCCGTCGGTGGGTGTACTCGACATGCTGCGCTACCAGACGGCGAGCGCCAACGCCCGGCAGTGGTCATCCGACTACGGGTTGTCGGAGAACGCGGAGCAGTTCCAGGCGCTCTATGCCTACTCACCGGTGCAGAACGTGAGAAACGGCGTGTGCTATCCGCCGACTCTCATCACTACCGCCGATCACGACGATCGCGTCGTGCCCTGGCACAGCTACAAGTTCGCCGCGGCGCTGCAGGCGGCGCAGCTCTGCCCGAACCCGGTCCTGCTCCGCATCGAGACGCGCGCCGGACACGGCGCCGGCAAGCCGATGTGGATGGAGATCGAGAACTACGCCGATCAGTGGGCGTTCCTCGCGAAGTGGCTCGCCCTGCCGCCGCCACCGCCGATTCCACCGGGATGATGAGGACCGCGACTTACTTCCACACCTGGAAGAGACTCGCGTATTGATCGGTCCAGGTCCGCGCGCCGTCGCGGCGCGGGATCGGACTGCTAGCCGACTCGATTTCCGGCCGTCGCAGCAGGTTTGCGTTACGCGTGACGAGCACCCAGTCCGAACGCGCGAGGAGCGACAGCGGCGGCGGACGATCCGCCACGAGGATCGCCTGGAAACCGGCTTCCTGCGCGATCTGGGCCACTACCGGTGGAAGATCGAGGAAGCGGTTGGTCAGGTGGAAGGCGATCACCCCATCGGGCTTGATGACGCGCTCATAGACGGCAAACGCCTCGCGGGTGAGCAGGTGCATCGGGATCGCATCGCCCGAGAAGGCATCGAGCGACAGCACGTCGAAGCGTTGTCCGGGGTTGGCAAACTCCCCGCGCACCACCGCGTCTTCCAGCGACAGACGGGCATCGCCGGGTACCGCTTCCACCCGCGCCGGGCTGTCCGCGAGGAACGTGAACTGACGGTTGGCGATTTCGAGTATCGCGGGATTCAGCTCGTACACACGAAAGACATCACCGGCCCGCCCGTACGCGGCAAGCGTTCCGGTGCCGAGCCCCACGGAACCGATCCTCAGCCCTCCGGGCACGCTTCGCTGCTCGGACTCGATGGCGCGAGCGATGCCGGAGGAATGGCCGTAGTACGTGATCGGCATGTCACGTTGCGGTCCGTCGACGATCTGTGAGCCGTGCAGGATGACCCCGTGCACGAGGCTGCGGATACTCCCGAGCTTGTACGGGTAGCGGATGACGCGCAAGGTGCCGTAGAAATTGCGCCGCCAGATCTCCGTGTTTTCTGCGAGGATGCGGTAGTAACTCCAATCGAAGCTGAGCACAGCGAGGAGCGTCATGAGAGCGGTGGCGCGCACCAGGTGGTACCTCTGGAGCAACGCTGCGCCGATGACCAGTGCGGCGGCAGCTCCCGCAGCGTAGCCCCACTGTGGAGTGCCTCGGAGGAACCGGCTCCACAGGGACGTGAACGGGTCCAGGCTCCGGGAGGGTGGCAGTCCGCCGAGCAACAGCAGGATCAGTAGCGCGCCCGCGATCGCAACGACGACGTTGATCCGCCAGAGCGTCGCGGGCGGCCGCCGCGCTTCCGCGCAGGCGCAGTACAAGCCGAGCGCCGCGAGAGCGATCAGCGCGAGGGGCGCTTCCCAGTAGCCCGTGAAGATCTG
>DASQRV010000028.1:0-6055 GCA_035642735.1 Steroidobacteraceae bacterium | reverse complement strand
CTGGTACTCGAGTACCTGTTCGCCGTGGCCACGGTCTCAGTCGGCTGGTCCGGTTACATGGTGAGCTTGCTCGAGCAGTACCACATCCATATCCCGGCGGCGCTCGCAAACGCGCCACTCGATCAGGGTGCGGACCCCCTGCACCTGAGGTTCACGGGCGCGATCATCAATATGCCCGCCATCCTGATCGTCGCGGCCATCGCCACCATCTGTTACATCGGCATCAAGCAGTCGGCAATCTTCAACTCGGTGATCGTCGCCATCAAGGTTACGGTGATCGTGTTGTTCATCCTCTTCGGCATGAGCTACATCAACACCGACAACTGGCACCCGTTCGTGCCGCCCAACGCGGGCACGTTCGGCGTTTACGGTTACAGCGGCATCCTGACGGCATCGGGCGTCATCTTCTTCGCATACATCGGCTTCGACGCCATCTCGACCGCGGCCCAGGAGGCCAAGAACCCGCAGCGTGACATGCCGATCGGCATCCTCGCGAGTCTCATCGTCTGCACCGTCCTCTACGTGCTCGTCTCCGCGGTGCTCACCGGCATGGTGAACTACCGGGAGCTGAATGTCGCCGCTCCGGTAGCCCTCGCCCTCGACAAGTACTTCGGTCTGGCGTGGCTGCGGACACCCGTGAAGCTCGGTGCCGTCTTCGGTATGACCTCCGTCATGTTGGTCATGACGATTGCGCAGGCGCGCATATTCTTCGCCATGGCACGCGATGGCTTGCTGCCGCCGTTCTTTGGGCGCGTGCATCCGCGTTTCCGTACGCCCTCGACCGGGACGGTAGTGACCGGCGTGTCGGCCGCGGCCATCGGCGGGCTGTTCCCGGTCGGCCTGCTCGGGCACCTGGTTTCGATCGGCACCCTGGCGGCGTTCGTGACGGTCTGTATCGGCGTGCTGGTGCTGCGCCAGACCCGTCCTGACCTGCCACGCCCGTTTCGCACCCCGGCAGTGTGGTTCACCTGCATCGCCGGAGCTGCCGTGTGTGGCCTGATGATGGTGTCGCTGGGCCTGGCGACCTGGGTGCGCCTGGTCGTGTGGACCGCGATCGGCGCCGTCATCTACGCTTTCTACGGCTACCAGCACAGCTGCCTGCGCAAGGCCGCGAACGGCGCCGCGGCCACGCCCCGGACCGCCTGAGCGCTCTGGCTAGGGCGGCGGCCGCTCCTTAAGCTGCTCCCCCGACTGCGGCTGCCCGGTACCGCGCCCAGTCACGCGCGGCCGCAGCCGCATGTTGATGAGCTCCACCCCGAAAGCGAACGCCATGGCGAAGTACAGGTAGCCCTTCGGGATCTCGAAGTGCAGCCCCTCCCCGACCAGCGCCACGCCGATCAGCAGCAGGAACGAGAGCGCCAGCACCTTGATGGTGGGGTGGCGCGCGATGAAGGCCCCGATCGAGCGCGACACCCACATCATGACCAGGATCGCCACCACGATGGCGGCCACCATGACCGGCAGCTCGCGCACCAGCCCGACCGCGGTGAAGACCGAGTCGAGCGAGAACACGATGTCGATGATCGCAATCTGCGCCACCACGGCGGCAAACCCCACGTGCAGTCGACGGCGGTGGGCCGCGGCCGGGGGCCCCTCGAGTGCCGCGTGTATCTCCAGCACGCTCTTGCCCAGGAGGAATAGGCCACCCGCGAGCAGCACCAGGTCGCGCCCGGAGAAGTCGCGCCCGGCGATCTGCAGCCATGGCCGCGTGAGGCGCGTCAGCCAGACCACCGAGAACAGCAGCGCGATGCGCGTCAGCATGGCGAGCGCGAGCCCGCTGATGCGTGCGGCGTTGCGCCGCGCGGGCGGGAGCCGCTCGACCAGGATGGAGAGGAAAATGATGTTGTCGATGCCGAGAACGATCTCGAGCAGCGCGAGTGCCAGGAAAGCCAGCCAGAGATGTGGATCGGCGATCAGGGCGGCGAGGTCTCAGCTACGGCAGGTGGTCGAGCGCTGCCTTCTTGACTGACGGGAACAGGTGCTCCGCGGTCAGACCGAAGTCGAGCGCGATGGCACTGGAGATATAGATCGAGGAGTAGGTGCCGGCGATGATGCCGATCAGCAGCGCCGCGGAGAAGCCGCGCAGCGCCGGGCCGCCGAGCGCGAGCAGCGCCACCACCACGATCGAGGTCACCACCTTGGTCATGATGGTGCGCGACAGCGTCTGGTTGATCGACTGATCGAGGATCACATCGGACGGCGAGCGGCGGTTGCTCTCGAAGCGCTCGCGGATGCGGTCGAACACCACGACGGTGTCATTCAGCGAGTAGCCGATGACGGCAAGGATCGCCGCCACGACGGCGAGGTCGAACGACATCTGGGTGAGCGAGAAGAAACCCAGCACCAGGATCGGATCGTGCAGCACCGCGAAGATCGCACCGAGCGACAGTCGCCAGGTGTGGAAGCGGAAGGCGATGTAGGCGAATATCCCGAGCAGAGTGAAGAACAGCGCCCACATGGCGCTCGCCTTGAGCTCATTCCCCACCTGCGGGCCGACCACATCGAGCTGCGTCACCTGCGCCCCGGGGTCGACGGCGCGCAGCGCCGTTTCGAGCCGCGCGCGCACCTCGCCCGGGCTCTGCTGCGGGTCCGGGGGCAGGCGGATCGCGATGTCGCGCGCCGAGCCGAAATTCTGCACCTGCGGCTCGCGGAAGCCGCCGGTGGCGAGCTTGGCGCGCACCTCGTCGACGTTGACCACCCGCGGGAAGCTCACCTCGGCGCTGACACCGCCGGTGAAGTCGATGCCGAGATTCAGGCCGCGGATGAAGAACGAGCCGAGCGACACGACCATCAGCACGGCTGACAGCGTGTACCACACCTTGCGGGTGGCCATGAACGGGAAGTTGGTCTGGTGGCTGAAGAATTCCACTTACTGGTCCTTAGGTAGCAACCCGCCGGGCGCTCAGATCGACAACCGCGCGACCTTGCGCTGGCCGCCGTACATGAGGGTGAGCAGCGCGCGGCTGCCCATGAGCGAGGTGAACATGGAGGTCAGGATGCCGAGGGTCAGCACGATGGCGAAGCCGCGAATCGGGCCGGTGCCGAGGACCCACAGCACCACTCCGGCAATGAGCGTGGTGATGTTGGAATCCGTGATCGCCGACAGGGCCTTGTCGAAGCCGGCGCGGATGGCCGCCTGCGGCGTCACCCCCTTGCGCAGCTCCTCGCGGATGCGCTCGTAGATCAGCACGTTGGCGTCAACCGCCATGCCGACCGTGAGGATGATGCCCGCGATGCCCGGCAGCGACAGCGAGGCGCGCATCATCGAGAGCAGCGCGGTAAGCAGCACCACGTTGGCGAGCAGCACCAGATCTGCCACCAGGCCGAAGGTCTTGTAGTAGAGGGCCATGAACAGGAACACTCCCGCCATGCCCACGACCAGCGCGGTCACGCCCTTGTCGATGTTGTCGCGCCCGAGACTCGGGCCGACCGCGCGCTCCTCGACGGCAAAGAGCGGTGCCGCCAGCGAGCCGGACTTCAGCAGCAGCGCCAGCTCGCGTGCCTCACCGGCCTGGAGCCCGGTGATCTGGAAGTTGTTGCTGAACACCCCGCGGATGGTGGCATCGTTGATCACCTGATCGTCGGTCACCTCGCGGCTCACTTGCTTGCCGTCGACCTCGCTGGTCTCGCGGTGCTTCTCGATGAGCACCACCGCCATGCGCTTGTTGAGATTCTGCCGGGTCGTGCGCAGCATGTTGTCGCCGGCGCGGGCATCGAGCCTGATGTTCACCGCCGGCCCTTCCTGCGACTGGCCGGTCATGGCGTTGGTGAGCTGATCGCCGGTGGCGATCACCTCGCGCTTGAGCAGCACCGGACGGCCGAAGCGCGTGTGGGTGTAGAGCTTCGAGCCGAGCGGGACACGTCCGGTCTGCACGGCCTCGTAAGCATTGTGATCCATGTCCTCGAGGCGGAACTCGAGCGTCGCCACGCGCCCAAGGATGTCCTTCACCTCGGCGGAGTTCTGCACGCCCGGCAGCTGCACGTTGATGCGATCGACCCCCTGGCGCTGCACGATCGGCTCGGAGACCCCGAGTGCGTTCACGCGGTTGCGGAGCGTCGTCATGTTCTGCTCCATGGCGTAGTCGCGCCGCTCGCGAATCTGTGCGCTCGTCATGACGGCGTTGATGGCAGAGCCGCTCGGCAGGCTCTCGGTGGTGATCGACAGGCCCTGCAGCACACTGCCGAGTGCGCTGCGCGCGGCATTGACGTCGGCTTCCGGCGGCAGCACCACGCGCACGGCGCCCGGTGCGCCGGCGGTCGCTGCGACCACGGTCACTTCCTTCACCGGAATGTGCGCCGCGGCGAGCGCGCGGCGCGTATCCGCCGCATAGCCATCGAGTGCCTGGCTGACCGCGGCGTTCACGTCCACCTGGAACAGCAGGTACAGACCTCCGCGCAGATCCAGTCCCAGCGGCATCGGCCGCAGGCCGAGCGCGCGCAGCACCGCCGGGGTGCGCGGCGCAAACGACAGTGCAGTGCGGTAGGTGTCGGCGTACTGCCCGTTGACCGCGTCCCGCGCCGCCAGCTGGTCGGGCACGCTGGTGAAGCGCAGCATCAGCCGTCCGCTGTCGATGTAGCTCTTGCCGAAGTGCACGCCGTGCTGGGTGAGGAACGTCTCGAGCTCGCGGGCGGCATCGGCGGTGACCGCCGTATGGTCTTTGCGCTCCACCTGCAGCGCCGGATCCTCGCCGAAGACGTTCGGCAGAGCGAACACCAGCGCGAGCAGCAGCACCGCCGCGACCAGCAGGTATTTCCAAAGAGGATATTCGAGCATGTCAGGCGCTCTTCAGGGTGCCCTTGGGCATGAGCTGCGTAATCTGAACCTTCTGTACCTTGACGCGCACGCCATCGGCGACCTCGAGCGTGACGAAGGTATCACCGACGTCGGTGATGCGGCCGAGGAGCCCCCCGCTGGTCACCACCTCGTCGCCCGAAGCGAGCTTCGATACCAGCGTCTGGTGCTCTTTGGCGCGCCGCTGCTGCGGACGGATCAACATGAAGTAGAAGAGCGCGATGAACGCCGCCATCAACAGCGCGAACTGAAACCCTCCGCCGCCAGCGCCGGGAGCCGCCTGCGCCCAGGCATCCGAGATCAAGCCATTCATGTTTATGGTCCGGGAAGCGAAAAGGGCGGCATTATGCCACAGCACCTGCCGCACTCCGTGCACGGAAGTCACGGGCCCAGGCATCGACCCTTCCTGCGGCGATGGCGGCGCGCAGCGCGCGCATCAGCCCTATATAGAAGTGCAGGTTATGGATGGTGTTCAGGCGCGATCCGAGGATCTCCTTGCAGCGGTCGAGATGCCGCAGGTAGGCGCGGCTGAAGTGCCGGCAGGTGTAGCAGTCGCAGGCAGCATCCACCGGCCCCAGGTCGCTGGCGAAGGCGCTGTTGCGGATGTTGATGACGCCCGCGGAGGTGAACAGGTGACCGTTGCGGGCGTGCCGGGTCGGCATCACGCAGTCGAACATGTCGATGCCGCGCAGCACTGCGGCGACGATGTCCTCGGGCCGGCCGATGCCCATGAGGTAACGCGGCCGCTCGGCGGGCAGGTGCGGCACCAGACCCTCGAGGACCGCGAGGCGTTCCTCCTCGGCTTCGCCCACCGCCAGCCCGCCCACGGCAAATCCCGGCCAGGGGAGGCGCAGCAGCGCCTCGAGGGAGGCGAGCCGCAGCGGCAGATGCATGCCGCCCTGCACGATACCGAAGAGGCCCCCGGGCGCGGTGCCACCATCAGCGCGATAGTAGTGCGCGTGGCTGCGTGCCGCCCAGCGCATCGAGCGCTCCATCGAGGCGCGCGCCTCGGCCTCGGTCGCCGGGTAAGGAGTGCAGTCATCGAGCGCCATGGCGATGTCCGAGCGCAGCGCCAGCTGCATATCCATCGAATCCTCCGGGGTGAGCCGCACCTCACGCCCATCGACCGGCGAGCGAAAGCGCACACCCTCCTCGCTGATGCGGCGCAGGCTCCGCAGGCTGAAGACCTGGAACCCGCCCGAGTCGGTGAGCAGCGGATGCGGCCAGTGCATGAAGCGATGCAGACCGCCGTGCGCAGCGATG
>DASQRV010000027.1:0-5032 GCA_035642735.1 Steroidobacteraceae bacterium | reverse complement strand
CGCGCGGTGCGGCGCTCCTTCGCGGGCGGGACTCTCGGGGCGGCCATGCTTCAGAGGATGCTTGCCGACAGTACGCCGTCGATGGCACGGATCTCGGCGAGCAGGCCCGCGCCGAGTACACCGTCGGCGTCGATGAGCGTGTAGGCGTAATCGCCGCGGGACTTGTTCAGGAGGTCCGCAATATTGATCCCGTGCGCGGCGAGCGCCGTCGAGATCTGCCCCACCATGTTGGGGACGTTGCGGTTGGCCACGCCGAGGCGCGTCGTGTTCGGCACCCGTGGCAGCACCGTGTCCGGATAGTTCACGCTGTTGCGGATGTTGCCGTTCTCGAGGAAGTCGCGCACCTGCTCCGCCACCATGACCGCGCAGTTCTCCTCCGCTTCGGAGGTGGACGCGCCCAGGTGCGGCAGCGTGATCACCCGCGGATGGTCCTTGAGCGAGCGCCTCGGGAAATCGCACACGTAGGCGTGCAGCCGCCCGGCATCGAGCGCCGCCAGCACTGCCGCCTGATCGACGATGGCGGCGCGCGCGAAATTGAGGATCGTGCCACCGTCGCGCATGCGGGCGAGGCGCGCGCCGTTCACCAGCGCCCGCGTCGCCTCATTCAACGGTACGTGCAACGTGATGGCGTCGGCGCGCGCAAACAGGTCCTCGAGCGACAGCGCTTGCTCGACGCTCGAGGAAAGCTGCCAGGCACGCTGCACAGTGAGTTGCGGATCGTAACCGAGCACCTTCATGCCGAGCGCGAGGGCGGAGTTCGCCACCTCGACCCCGACCGCACCCAGGCCCACCACCCCGAGGGTGCGGCCGGGAAGCTCGAAGCCGACGAAGCGCTTCTTGCCCGCCTCGACAGCCGCCTCGATGGCGGGATCATCACCGCTGAGTCCACGCGCAAAGAGCCACGCCGGTCCGATGTTGCGCGCGGCGAGGAGCAGGCCCGCGAGCACCAGCTCCTTCACAGCGTTGGCGTTGGCGCCGGGAGTGTTGAACACCGGCACACCGCGGCGGCTCATGTCATCGACCGGAATGTTGTTGACACCGACACCGGCGCGGCCGATGGCGCGCACGGAACGGGCGATGCTGCTGCCGTGCAGCTCCGCCGAGCGCACCAAGATTGCATCGGGAGCGGAGATGTCGGCGCCGACCTGGTAGCGGTCCGCGGGAAAGCGCGCTAGTCCCCGGGCGCTGATCTGATTGAGGGTGAGGATGTGGAAGCTCATGCAGGATCAGCCGTGGCGGCGGGCGAACTCCCGCATGTACGCGATGAGTGCCTCGACGCCGGCGAGCGGCATCGCGTTGTAGAGACTCGCGCGCATGCCGCCGACCGAGCGGTGCCCGGCGAGATTCGCGAGGCCCGCGGCGCGCGCCCCGGTGAGGAACGGCTCATCGAGCCGCGCATCGGCGAGCGTGAAGGGCACGTTCATCCACGAGCGGCACTTCACGGCGACCGGATTGCTGTAGAAGCCGGAGTGGTCGATGGCGTCGTACAGCAGCTGCGCCTTGGCGCGATTGCGCGTGCCGATCGCCGCGAGCCCGCCCTGCGCCTTCAGCCAGCGCAGCACGAGTCCCGCGATGTACCAGGCGAAGGTCGCGGGGGTGTTGAGCATCGAGTGATCCTCGGCCATGGCCCGGTAGTCCCAAACGGCCGGCGTTTCGGGGCGCGCCTTGCCCGTCAGGTCCTCGCGCACGATCACCACGGTGAGGCCGGCGGGCCCGATGTTCTTCTGGGCACCGGCATAGAGGAGGCCGAACTTCGCCACCTCGAGCGGCCGCGACAGGAGAGTCGAGGACATGTCGGCGACGAGTGGCACGCCCGAGGTGTCGGGTATGTACGGGAACTCCACCCCGCCGATGGTCTCGTTCGGGGTGTAGTGCACGTAGGCGGCACCGCTCGTGAGACGCAGCGCCTGCGGTGCCGGCACGGTCGTGTAGTTGGAGGATGCCTCATCCGCCGCGATGTTCACCCGCGCGGTGTAGCGCTGCGCCTCGCGCAGCGCCTTCTTCGACCAGTGACCGGTGTCGAGGTAGTCGACGCTCGAATCGGCGCGGGCGAGATTGAGCGGCACCGCGGCGAACTGCCCCGTGGCGCCTCCCTGCAGGAAGAGCACCTGGTAGTTCGCCGGCACGCCGAGGAGCTCGCGCAGCAGAGCCTCAGCTTCCCGTGCCACCGCGGTGAAGGCCTTGCCGCGGTGACTCACCTCCATGACCGAGGTGCCGCTGCCCTGCCAGTCGAGGAGCTCGTCCCGGACCTGCTCCAGCACTTCCACCGGCAGAGTGGCCGGCCCGGCTGCGAAGTTGAATACCCGCACGAGCGCCGATCGCCTAGGTTTCCGCCGGAGGCGGCGTCGCAGCGGGGGCAGCGTCCGCGACCCCTTCCTCGCCGTCCCCATCGAGGCTCTCGATGCGCTCGATGCCGACCAGGCGCTCGCCCTCACCGAGACGGATGAGCCGCACGCCCTGGGTGTTACGGCCCTGCACCGAGATCCCATCCACCGTGGTGCGCACCAGTGTGCCGGTGGAGCTGATGAGCATGATCTCCTGTCCGGACATGACCTGCAGCGCCGCCACCGTGAAGCCGTTGCGATCGGAGGTCTGGAGCGCGATCACGCCCTGACCGCCGCGGCCGTGGGCGGGAAACTCCGGGAGCGGCGTGAGCTTGCCGTAGCCGGTCGCCGAGGCCGTGAGCACGTGGCCCTCGCCCACCACGATGAGCGCAATCAGGTCCTGGCCGGCGCCGAGCTTTATGCCGCGCACGCCCGCCGCCTCGCGTCCCATGGGGCGCACCTCGCTCTCGTGGAAGCGGATCGCCTTGCCGCCGCTCGATACCAGCATGATCTCGCGCTCACTGTCGGTGAGCGCGACGCCGACCAGCTGATCGTTGGGCGCCAGATCGACGGCGATGATGCCGGTGGTGCGTGGCCGCGAGAAGGCGGCGAGCGGGGTCTTCTTCACCGTGCCGGCGCGCGTCGCCATGAACACGAAATGCTGCTCGTCGTACTGCTTCACCGGCAGCAGCGCGTTGATCTTCTCGCCCTCTTCCAGCGGCAGCAGGTTCACCATCGGCTTGCCGCGCGAGCCGCGGCCCGCCTGCGGCAGCTCGTACACCTTCAGCCAGTACACCTTGCCGCGGTTGGAGAAGCACAGGACCGTGTCATGCGTGTGCGCGACGAACAGCTTCTCGACGAAGTCCTCGTCCTTCACCGCGGTCGCGGTCTTGCCGCGGCCGCCGCGTCGCTGCGTCTGGTACTCGGTGAGCGGCTGGCTCTTGGCATAGCCGGCGTGCGAGAGCGTCACCACGACGTCCTGCGGCTCGATCAAGTCCTCGGTGGTCAGGTCGAGATGATCGCGGTTGATCTCGGTGCGGCGCGCATCGCCGTAAGTGTCGCGCACCTCGATGAGCTCCGCGCGCACCACCTGCGTGAGGCGCTCGGGGCGGCCGAGGATGTCGCTGAGGTCGGCGATGCTCGTGAGCAGTTCCCGGTACTCGGCGATGATCTTGTCCTGCTCGAGTCCGGTGAGCCGGTGCAGGCGCATGTCGAGGATCGCCTGGGCCTGCGCCTCGGAGAGCCGATAGGCGCCCGCATGGAGGCCCGACTCGGCGGAAATTCCCGGAGGCCGCGTGGAGATCTCCCCGGCGCGCGCGAGCAGCTCGGTCACCACCCCGGGCGGCCAGGCGCGCGCCTGCAGCGCGCTGCGGGCTTCCGCGGGCGATGCCGCCGCCTTGATCAGCGCAATCACGGCGTCGATGTTGGCGAGCGCGACCGCGAGGCCCTCGAGGATGTGGGCCCGCTCACGCGCCTTGGCGAGCTCGTAGATGCTGCGCCGTGTGACCACCTCGCGCCGGTGACGGATGAAGGCTTCCAGCATCTCCTTCAACGACATCAGCTTCGGCTGGCCGTCCTGCAGCGCCACCGTGTTGATGCCGAACACCGTCTCCATCGGCGTGTGGGCGTAGAGGTTGTTGAGGACGATCTCGCTCACCTCGCCGCGCTTGAGCTCGATGACGATCCGCATGCCGTCCTTGTCGGACTCATCGCGCAGGCCATCCGCCGCGATGCCATCGAGCTGCTTCTCGCGCACCAGCTCCGCGATGCGCTCGATCAGGCGTGCCTTGTTGACCTGGTAGGGAAGCTCGGTGACCACGATCGCCTGGCGATCGCCGCGGCCGACCTCTTCGATCGCGACCCGCGCGCGCACCGAGAGGCGGCCGCGTCCGGTGCGATAGGCGGTCGCGATCTCCTGCGCACCGTTGATGATGCCGCCGGTGGGGAAGTCGGGCCCGGGCACGTGCTGCATCAGCGCGGCGAGCGGGAGTGCCGGATCATCGAGCAGCGCCACGCAGGCGTTGATGATCTCGGTGAGGTTGTGCGGCGGGATGTTGGTCGCCATGCCGACCGCGATGCCGGTTTGCCCGTTCACGAGCAGGTTCGGGATGCGCGTCGGCAGAACCGAGGGCTCGGTCTCGGACTCGTCGTAGTTGGGGTTGAAATCGACCGTTTCCTTGTCGATATCCGCGAGCAGCTCGTGCGCAATGCGCGTCATGCGCACTTCGGTGTAGCGCATGGCCGCCGGCGGATCCCCGTCCACCGAGCCGAAATTGCCCTGGCCGTCGACCAGCAGGTAGCGCATCGAGAACGACTGCGCGAGACGTACGATGGTGTCGTACACGGCGCTCTCGCCGTGGGGGTGGTACTTGCCGATCACGTCGCCGACGACACGGGCGGACTTCTTATAGGCCTTGTTCCAGTCGTTCCCCAGCTCGCGCATGGCATACAGCACCCGCCGGTGCACGGGCTTCAGGCCATCGCGTACATCGGGCAGGGCACGCCCGACGATGACGCTCATTGCATAGTCGAGGTAGGACTGCCGCATCTCTCCTTCGAGAGTGACGGGCACGACTTCGCGGGCGATTTCAGCCATCAATCAGGACTTGGAAAGACTTGGAAGGACTCGGGCGACTGATCAAGGTTGGGCGGCGAAACAAAGGAGAAATTCTAGCACGAACTACCCCTGTGGCGGCCCGTTGACTACA
>DASQRV010000026.1:0-9192 GCA_035642735.1 Steroidobacteraceae bacterium | reverse complement strand
TGTGTGGCCGCCGGAGAGCATGATGGCGCGCGGCCCGGCGGCGCCGATCGTCTGCGCGAGTCGCGCCTCGAGCGCGGTATCGAGCGCGCCGCGGGTGTCGAAGCGGCGCGTGGTGAGTGTGGTCATCAGGCTCTCCTTAGATGATGCCGTCAACCGCTGCGCGGACGCTCCCCCACCTGCACGCGCACCTCGAATACCCGCTCGGCGCGCATGCCGCGCAGCAGCACGGTCGTGCCGGGCTGACGGCTGGCGATGCGCCCCAGGGCATCCAGCGCGCTGTGCGGCCGCGTTCCATCGATGCCGAGCAGCACATCGCCCGGCTGCAGACCCGCATGCTGCGCGGGACTGCCAACGTAGAGATTGCCGATGAGCACGACCGACTGTCCGAGCCCGAGCTGCTGTGCCTGCTCCTCGGGCAGGTCTTCCGGCACGATGCCGATCCAGCCGCGGATCACACGCCCGTGGGCGATGATGTCGCTCAGCACCCCACGCACCATGTTCACCGGGATGGCGAAGCCGATGCCCTCCACCCCGATGCTCTTGGCGACGATCGCGGTATTGATGCCGACGAGCGCACCGTTCGAATCGATGAGCGCCCCGCCGGAGTTTCCGAAATTGATCGGCGCATCCGTCTGGATGAAGTCCTCGAGCGGTGCGATGCCGAGCTGCTGGCGGCTCACGGCGCTCACGATGCCGTGAGTGACGGTGTGCGAGAGACCGATCGGGTCGCCGATGGCGAGCACGACGTCGCCGACCTTCAAACGATCGGAGCGGCCGAATGTGGCCACGGGGAGCGCGGTGAGATCGATCTTGAGTACGGCGAGATCGGTGTCCGGATCGCGGCCGACGATGCGCGCGTCCGCCTCGCGGCCGTCCTCGAGCTGCACGCGGATGGAGTCGGCGTTGGCGATCACGTGGTGATTGGTGACGATGTGCCCGTCCGCATCGACGATGACGCCGGAGCCGAGACTGCGCTCGACGCGCTGCCGGTAGCGGGGCATGTACTCGCCGAACAGCTCCCCGAGCGAGGGCGCGAGCCGCTCGGTCACCAGCCGCCGCGTATAGATGTTGACGACCGCCGGCGCGGCACGCTGCACTGCGTCCGCGTAGCTGACCCGCCCCGCCGCGGGTGCGGTCGGTTGCGCGGCGGCGGGCGGCGCTGCCGGTGGGACGCGGGTCACGTTGCGGATCAGCTGCGGGCGCAGCGCCACGATCAGGAAGGCGAGCGCCAGGCCGCCGACGACCGATCCGGCCACGAAGACTAATGCGCTGCCGAGGCGCCCGAGCATTTGCCGCACTCCGTGAGCAACCCGCGTGCGCGCACCGCGGGGCGCGGCGGGGACGGGGTGTTCGTATGTGTATAATGCGCCGCTCCCCGCAAGGTACGAAATCGCGCGTACTGGTGCCTCGTCCACGCGGCGCGCGAAAACGGAAATGAAAGTGGAGACGGTTGGATGGCGGATCACGCAGTCGTCGCCGACGACGAAGTCGACCTGAGCCGACGGAAATTCCTCACCTCGGCCACGATAGCGACCGGCGCGGTCGGAGTCGCATTCGCCGCCGTACCCTTCATCGAATCCTGGAACCCCTCCGAGCGCGCGCGCGCCGAGGGCGAACCGGTCGAGATGGACCTCGCGAAGATCGATCCGGGGCAGATGGCGGTCACCCTCTGGCGCAAGACCCCGATCTACGTCGTGCGCCGCACGCCCGACATGCTCGCGCGCATTTCCGGCCACGACTCCGTACTCAAGGACCCCAATTCGGAATATTCGGACCAGCCCCCGTATGCGAAGAACACGCAGCGCTCGCGCACCGGGGAGTTCCTGGTGCTGATCGGGGTCTGCACTCACTTAGGTTGCCTGCCCAAGCAGCGCTTCGCCGTCGGTGAGCTCTACCCGAGCTGGCCGGGAGGGTTCTTCTGTCCCTGCCACGGATCGCGGTTCGATCTCGCCGGCCGCGTGTTCGACGGCTCCCCCGCCTCGACCAATCTCAGGGTGCCGCCGTACCTCTACCCCAACCCGCGCACCCTTGTCGTCGGCAAGGACGAGAAAGGAGTTGCCTGATGGCCGTGAAGACAGCGACGGGCGCACCGGCGCCGCTGCCGACTGGGGTTGTTGCTCAGCCGGCGAAGATAGGCTTCTGGGCGTGGCTCAACAGGCGCTTGCCGGTCGAGGAGTTCATCACCACCCAGATGACGGGCTATTGGGCGCCGAAGAACTTCAACTTCTGGTATTTCTTCGGCTCGCTCGCGCTCGCGGTGCTCGTGCTGCAGCTGCTCTCCGGCATCTACCTCGCGATGTTCTACAAGGTGGGCGCAGCCACCTCGTTCGACTCGGTCGAGTTCATCATGCGCGAGGTGGATTACGGCTGGCTCATCCGCTACCTGCATTCCACCGGCGCCTCTGCCTTCTTCATCGTCGTCTACCTCCACATGTACCGCGCGCTTCTCTACGGGTCTTACCGCCCGCCGCGCGAGCTGCTGTGGCTCATGGGCATGCTCATATACCTGGCGTTGATGGCGGAAGCGTTCATGGGGTACGTGCTGCCCTGGGGCAACATGTCGTTCTGGGGCGCGCAGGTGATCGTCAACCTGTTCGGCACCATTCCCGGTATCGGACCTGGGCTAGTGGAGTGGATCCGCGGCGACTATGCGATCGCCGATGCCACGGTCAACCGCTTCTTCGCACTGCACGTCGCGCTGCTGCCGCTCGCGCTGCTGCTGCTCGTCGTGCTGCACCTGACGGCGCTTCATGAGGTCGGCTCGAACAATCCGGACGGCATCGAGATCCATGACAAGGTCGGCCGCGACGGCAAGCCGCTCGATGGCATCCCATTCCATCCCTACTACACCGTGAAGGATATCTTCGGGGTCGCGGTATTCGCCGTGCTGTTCGCCATCGTGGTGTTCTTCGTGCCGACCCTCGGCGGGCTGTTCATCGAGACACCAAACTTCGAGCCTGCGAACCCGCTGTCGACGCCACTGGAGATCCATCCGGTTTGGTACTTCACTCCCTACTACGCGATCCTGCGCGCGGTGCCCAACCAGCGCCTGGGCGCCTTGCTGTTGCTGCTCTCGGTCGCGGTGTTCCTCTTCCTGCCGTGGCTCGACCGTTCACCGGTGAAGTCGATGCGTTACAAGGGTTGGATGTCGCGCACGGCGCTCGCACTGTTCACGGTGTCGTTCGTGGCGCTCGGCTACCTGGGTCTGCAGCCAGCGAGCGGCGTGTACGTGGTGCTGGCGCGGATCTTCGCGGTCATTTATTTCCTCTTCTTCCTGCTCATGCCCTTCTATACCAAGCTCGAGTCGGTGAAACCCGTGCCGGAGAGGGTGATCTATCATGCGCACTGAGGCGGACCGCTGCGCACGCAGCCGTGCGGCTTGCGCCGCGGCGCGGCTCGGGCGCGCACTGATCACGCCGATCGTGCTTGCGTTGCTCCTGGCGCACGGCACTGTGCGAGCGGCCGAAGAGGGGGCCGGGTCGCAGGAGGGGGCCAAGTTCGGTGCCGACTGGGAGAGCTGGCACGCCAACACGAACGTCACCGACATGCCCTCGGTGCAGCGCGGGGCGCGCAACTTCGTCAGTTACTGCCTCGGCTGTCATGCCCTGAAGTACGAGCGCTGGTCGCGGCTCGGCACCGATCTCTCGATCCCCACCGAGCTCCTGCAGAAGGATCTGGTGCCGCCGGGCGACAAGGCCAGCGACTACATTCTCACCACGATGCCGCCGAAGGATGCCGAGATCTGGTTCGGCAAGATCCCGCCCGATCTGACCCTCATGGCGCGTGCCCGCGACCGCGACTACCTGTACCAATACCTGAAGACGTTCTACGTGGATCCCACGCGACAGACCGGGGCCAACAATCTGCGCCTGGCGACGACCGCGATGCCGGACATCCTCTCCGAGCTCGAGGGACTGAAGCGCGCGGTGTTCCGTGACGTCACCACGAAGGGCGAGGGCGGACAGGTCAGCCACGAGCAGGTCTTCGATCATTTCGAGACCATCGCACCCGGGCGGCTGAGCGCGACCGAGTACGATGGCTTCGTGCGCGACACGGTCAACTTTCTCGACTACGTCAGCGAGCCGACGCAGGCCGCGCGCCGCGCACTCGGGGTATGGGTGGTGCTGTTCCTGCTCGTGTTCACCTGGCTCGCATGGCTCGTGAAGCGCGAATACTGGAAGGACGTTCACTGATCGCCGCGGCGGGCGCGCACGGCGTGGGCGGCATCCGCTGAGGCAGAGGCCGCAGGAGCGCAAAAGTTGTCGAGCAGACGATCCATCATGACGCTGTTCTCCGCGCCCGCCGACCCGTGGAGTCATCGCACGCGCATCGTGCTGGCGGAGAAGGGCATCAGCATCGACATCGTGAGCGTCGAGGCGGGGCGCTTCCCCGAGGATCTGCTCGACCTCAACCCGTATCACAGCGTCCCGACGCTGGTCGACCGCGACCTCGTGCTGTACGACTCGCGCGTCATCATCGAATACCTCGATGAGCGCTTCCCGCATCCGCCGCTGATGCCGGTCGATCCGGTGACGCGCGCGCAGTTTCGCCTCGCGCTCTACCGCATCGAGCGCGACTGGTACAGCCTGGCACGTCAGATCGATCAGGAGCCGGACAAGAAGCAGACGGTGAAGATGAAGAAGATCCTGCGCGACACCATCCTGCAGAGCACCGATCTGTTCAAGGTGAAGCCGTTCTTCCTCGCGGACGAGTTCTCGCTGGTCGATGCGACCATCGCGCCGATCCTCTGGCGGCTGCCGTATTATGAGATCGACCTGCCGCCGCAGGCGCAGCCGATCGAGAGGTACGCGCAATTGGTGTTCGCCCGTCCCGCCTTTCGCGAAGCCCTCTCCGAGCGCGAGCAGGAGATGCGCCTGCCGTAATCATGGCCAAGGCATTGCCCAAGCGTCCCTTCCTGCTGCGCGCCATGCACCAGTGGATCGCCGAATGCGGGCACACGCCGCACGTCATCGTCGACGCGGCGCGCGAGGGCGCCGAGCTGCCGCGCGCCTACGTCAAGGATGGCAAGATCGTGCTCAACCTCAGCGAGGGCGCGACGCAGCGGCTGCACATGGGGAATGAGGAAGTCGAGTTCGACGCCCGCTTCGCGGGCGTGATCCATCGCGTGCGCTTTCCGGTGAGTGCGGTACTCGGCATCTACGCGCGGGAGACCGGCGAGGGGATGGTGTTCTCCGAGCAGGATCTCGGGCCCGAGCCGCCGACACGCCCGACGCAGGCGGAAGAGGGCGGCGCACGCCGCCCGCAGCTGAAAGTCGTCAAGTAACGGGCTTCGCGTCTGCGAAGCCCGTTGATACTGCGCGCAGCGCCTCCGGCTCCTTCCCCCACTTAACGTACGGGGCTCGCGTCCGCGAGCCCCGTAGATACCGCGCGACAGCGCGTAAGAAAGAGTCGGCCTGTAAGCCGGGTTCTGTCGAGGACAGTCATTCCTCTGGGATCCCCGTCACCGGGGACCTCTAGCAGCCTACCCGGAAGCGCGCGCGGATCAGCGCTGCACCCGCCTTGGGAGCGGGTACGGCTTCCCTATTTGGCCTTGCTCCAGGTGGGGTTTGCCGTGCCGTCGCGTGTTACCACCGACGCGGTGCGCTCTTACCGCACCGTTTCACCCTTGCCGGTCCCGCGAGGGACTTGGGCGGTCTGCTCTCTGTTGCACTTTCCGTGGGCTCGCGCCCCCCAGGGGTTACCTGGCACCCGATCCGCCGGAGCCCGGACTTTCCTCCACCGAAGCGAAGCTCCGGCAGCGACTGCCCGGCCGACTCTCGTCGCGCACGATACGGCGGCAGCCAGGGAAGTCAAATGTCTGTGGATCGGGCGATGCGCCGCCCTGGGCGGCGGGACCGTGGTTTTCAGGGCGCCTCCTCCTCACGGGGCACCTCCGGGGCGTCGCGGACAGCGCGCGTCACGAGCGCGTAGGCCGCGGCGCGCGTGGCTCCGGTGAGCTGCGCCGCGACGGCGGCGGCGCGCCCCGGGGGAAGCTCCTTCGAGAGCACCGCAATGGTGCGATGGAGCAGTCGCTCGTCGACGCCCGCGGCGGCGGCTGGCGCGCCATGCACCACCAGCGTGATCTCGCCGCGCGCGAAGTTGGCCTCCGTTGCCGCGCGCGCCGCGAGCTCGCCCAGCGTGCCGCGGTAGACGGTCTCGTGCGCCTTCGTGAGCTCGCGCGCCACGACCGCTGCGCGCTCCGGACCCAACACGGTGGCGATGTCGGTCAGCGCCGCCACGATACGGTGCGGCGCCTCGAAGAACACCAGCGTGCGCCGCTCGTGCGCGAGCACCTCGAGCGCAGCGCGCCGCTCGCGCTCGCGCGCCGGCAGGAAACCTTCGAAGCAGAAACGGTCCGTCGGCAGACCCGCGACGGCCAGCGCCGCGGTGATCGCCGAGGGGCCCGGGATGGCACTCACCTCGAAGCCGGCCGCTATCGCCGCCCGCACCAACTCGTAGCCCGGATCCGACAACAACGGGGTGCCCGCATCGCTCACGAGCGCCACGCGCTCCCCCTGGGCGAGTCGTGCGAGCAGCCCGGGCACGCGCCGCGACTCGTTGTGCTCGTGCAGAGAAAGGAGCGGCGTCGCGAGCCCCAGCGCCGTCAGCAGCGCGCCCGTGTGCCGGGTATCCTCGGCGGCGATGACGTCCGCCTTCGCCAGCGCCTCGCGCGCCCGCTCACTGAGGTCGGCGAGATTGCCGATCGGCGTGGCGATGACCTGCAGCCGCCCGGTGCCCACTATAATCGCGCCTCGCGCCGCGTAGGATGGCGGCCCGCAGGCATCCTGCCCCCCAGCGAGAGGCTGTTCAACAACCGATGTACGCCCACCCGCTTGTCCGCCTCGCGCTCCTGGCGCTCGCCACGGCAGCTCTCGCGGGATGTCCGAGCCTTAGTCAGCGCGCTGAGCTGCCGCCCTCGATCGATCGCGCCCAGGCACTCGAGGGCACGGGCGACCGCGCGGGCGCCGCGCGCGTCTACGAGCAGCTCGCGGCGCAGAACACCGGCACCGATCGCACCGGGCTGCTGCTGCACGCGGCCCGGAATTACCTCGCCGCGCAGCGCATCGATGACGCGGCCCGGGTGCTCGGCCAGGCGCAGGGACCTTTCTCCACGGAGCAGACCAGCGAGCACACGTTGCTGAGTGCCGAAGTCATGCTCGCCCGCGGCCAGCCGCAGGAGGCGCTGCGGCTGCTGAATGCCATACCGGTGCCCGCCGCGGCCGATCAGGCCGCCCGCTATCGCGCGGCGCGGGCGAGCGCCACCGCGCTCGTCGCCGGTCGCGGGGAAAGCGGCAAGGCCACCGCCGCGGCGACTGCCGGGCCGCACATCGCGCTGCTGCTGCCCGTCAGGGGGCGCGCGGCCGCCGCGGCCATCAGCGTGCGCGATGGCTTCATGACCGCCTATTACCAGGTGCCGCCGGCCGAACGTCCGCGCGTGCAGATCTACGACACCGGCTCACAGAGCATCGCCGATGCGTTAGCCAAGGCGATCGGTGCGGGGGCGGACTTCATCGTCGGCCCACTCACGCGCGAGGAGGTCGCCGCCGCAGCCGATTTCCCGGGGCTGCGTGTGCCGGTGCTGGCGCTCAATTTTCTCCCGCCCGAGCGACCCCCGCCCGCGCAGTTCTACCAATTCGCGCTGTCACCGGAGGACGAGGCGCGCCTCGTCGCGCGGCGAGTGCTCGAGGACCATCACCGGCGCGGCGTGGCCCTGGTGCCGGCCGGCGACTGGGGCACGCGCGTGCTTGCGGCTTTCCGCCAGGAGCTGCAGGCCGGGGGCGGCGACCTGCTGGCGGTGGCACAGATCGACACCGCGCGCACCGACTACTCGCCGGCCATCACCGAAGTGCTGCGCCAGAGCGACAGCACCGCGCGCTTCCACCGCCTGGAATCGATCCTCGGCACGAAGCTCCAGTTCGAGCCGCGCCGCCGCAACGACATCGAGTTCATCTTTGCGCCGGCGCCGGCCAATCTCGAGCGGCTGTTGCGGCCGCAGCTGCGCTTTCACTACGCCGGGGATATTCCAACCTACGCCACTTCCGATGCCTTCGAGCCGGACGCGCGTGCCAACGAGGACCTCGAGGGGTTGATGTTTCCGGACATGCCCTGGATGCTCGGCGGCGACCTCGCCGACGCCGTGCGCGCCGCCACCCGTGAGGCGTGGCCGGCGGGCGGGCCGTACCGCGGACGGCTGTTCGCGTTCGGCTTCGATTCCTTCCGCCTGGCGCAGGCGCTGCGCCATGGCGGCGTGGGCGGCACCATCAGCGTCGCGGGCCTCACCGGGCGGCTGAGCCTCGATGGTCAGCGTCACGTGCGCCGCGAGCTCGGCTGGGCACAGCTGCACGATGGCGAGCTGCGGGTGCTGCCCGCTGACTTCTGACATCTGACATACAACATCTAACACCGTGCCCACCGCGCGGCAGCAAAGCGGGCGACGCGCCGAAGAGCTGGCGGTGGAATTCCTGCGCGCCGCCGGCTGCGAGATTCTCTACCGCAATTACCGCCGCCGCCTCGGCGAGCTCGACATCGTGGCGCGTGCCGATGGCGAGTTGGTGATCGCCGAGGTGCGCATGCGCACGAGCAACGCCTGGGGCGGGGCCGCCGCCAGCGTCGACCGCCGCAAGCAGCAGCGCATCACGCGCGCCGCGAACCAGCTGTTGCAGCAGCACGCCGACCTCGCGGCAATGCCGGTGCGCTTCGACGTGCTGGTGGTGAACGATCCGTATGGGCCGTCTCCTTCCATCGAGTGGATACGGCATGCCTTCGAGGCATGCTGAGACTCATCCACCAGGGGCAGCCTGCCCGGGGATGCGCAACATCCGTTTGCCTCATGACGCTGAATGGTCGACGGGTGCTGTGTCGACGGCGTGCTATGTAAACATGTTGATATAGCACCAGGGCGCGCCGCGATCCCCTGACTCTGACGCCAGCCCGCGCCATCGCCCCGCCATTCACAGGTCGGCCGCTTCTGATGCACTGTATAAGATTCTCCCGGCAAGCCGCTGATTGCTAACAAAACGAGTCTCGCCGCGGCGTACGCGCCCCCGGTTCTTTTCCACATAAGTCGTTGTGAATGCGACGAATTTCTCACTTTTTCAATTGACATAGTTCGCCCGCGATTCCATAGTGGCAGCCAGTGGGAGAAAGTGGGGGGAAATGGGCGTAATGCCGCCCCGTCGGTCATGTTTCGCG
>DASQRV010000025.1:0-6812 GCA_035642735.1 Steroidobacteraceae bacterium | reverse complement strand
CTCATCGACTATCTCGATGGCGCCTGCATCGCGCTCGAGGTGAGCACATGCCGCTAGACCATGGGTGGATCGAGCAGCACATCCCGCATAAGGGACGCATGTGCCTCCTCGAGGAAGTGCTCTCCTGGGACGCGGCCCGCATCCGCTGCCGCAGCGGCAGCCACCGCGCCGCCGACAATCCACTGCGGGCCCACGGCCGCCTCGGCGCCGCGTGCGGCATCGAGTATGCGGCGCAGGCCATGGCGGTGCACGGGGCGCTGGTCGCCGCGAGCGCCCCGCTCGCGAGCACCGTCTCGACGAACGTTCGCGGCAGCATCGGGGCAGCGGTCGGCTACCTCGCGAGCGTACGCAACGTCGCGCTGCACGTCGCACGGCTCGATGACCTCGAGGCGGATCTCATCGCCGCGGCCGAGCGCATCACCGGCGATGGACGCACGGTGCTCTACGAGTTCTCGGTATGGGGTGCGCTGCGGCTGCTGCTGAGCGGCCGTGCCACCATCGTGTTCGATGCCACCTTCGGCGTGAGCCGGGGGTCGCGCCCATGAGCGCGCACAGCAGGCGCGCGCTGGTTACCGGCGGCAGCGGCGGCATCGGCGCGGCGGTCTGCCGGCGTCTCGCGTCCGCCGGTCACTTCGTGTACGTGCACTCGCATCGCGGCACCGAGGTGGCGGCAGGTCTGGTGCGCGAGATCCTCTCCGCCGGCGGCCGCGGCGAGGCGGTGAGCTTCGACATCACCGACGGCGGGGCGACGCGCGCGGCGCTCGAGGACATTCTCGAGGCGGGGCCGATTCAGATACTGGTCAACAACGCGGGTGTGCACGATGACGCGGTGCTGCCGGGGATGAGTGAGGCGCAGTGGCACCGCGTCATCGATGTCTCGGTCAACGGCTTCTTCAACGCCACCCAGCCGCTGCTGTTGCCGATGATCCGCACCCGCTGGGGACGGATCGTGAATGTCTCCTCGATCGCAGCCCTCATCGGCAACCGCGGCCAGGTGAACTACGCCGCCGCCAAGGGAGCGCTCAACTCCGCCACCAAGGCGCTGGCGCTCGAAGTGGCGACGCGTGGCATCACGGTGAACGCCGTGGCCCCCGGCATCATTGCTACGCCGATGACGGCCGCGCTGTTCGACGCGGCGGCGATCGAGCGACTGGTTCCACTCAACCGCCCGGGCCTTCCGGAGGAAGTTGCCGCGGTGGTGGCGTTCCTTGCCTCGGAGGAGGCCGCTTACGTCACCGCGCAAATCATCTCGGTGAGCGGCGGCATGGCGTAGACTGCGCCACCTCGAATCGAGGGAGGTAGCATGAGACCCCGCATCCTGCTCGCCGCGGCCCTGAATCTGTTTGCCTGGGTCGCGGTAACAACGGTCATTCATGCGGCGGCGACCGCCAACAGTCAGTCCTCCGCCGCCGAGTTGATCGACAGGCTCGGGCTGCACGTGGCGTCACAGCCGGTGCGCGAGCGCCCGGGCTGGCGACCACCGCGAATCGTGCTGATCACAAAAGAGATGGAGGAGCTGCGCCCGGCGCTCAAGCAGGCAGCGCCCGGTGTGAAGTTGATCGAGATTTCCGCGGCCACCCCGAAAGACATCGCCGCCGCCGATGCCACGATCGGCGTGTGCTCGGCGGAGGTGCTGGCGCAGGCGAAGCAGCTGCAGTGGATCCAGTGGCCGGCAGCCGGCGTCGACCGCTGCGTGCAGCAGCCCGTGTTGCACGAGCGCCACGTGCTGCTCACGAATCTGCAGCGGACGATGGGCCCGAGCATGGCCGAACACGTGCTCGGGATGATGCTGGCGCTCAGCCGGCACTTCGAGTATTTCATGAGGCAGCAGCAGGAGGCTCACTGGGCGCGCGAGGACCCGACACCGCAACTCGCGGATCTCGATGGCAAGACCGTGCTGGTCGTGGGCCTGGGAGGGATCGGCACCGAGGTCGCACGGCGCGCTCATGCGCTCGGCATGCGCGTGACCGCGACCCGCGCCAGCGGCCGCAACGGTCCGGATTACGTGAGCTACGTGGGACTCCCGGATGAGCTGCTGAAGCTCGCCCGGGACGCGGACTTCGTCGTCAATTGCACGCCGCTCACCCCGGAGACCACGGGCATTTTCAACCGTGAGTTCTTCGAGACCTTAAAGCCCGGTGCCTACTTCATCAGTGTCGGCCGCGGGCGCAGCACCGTGACCGCAGACCTCATCGCCGCGCTCAAAAACGGACGCGTTGCGGGCGCCGGCCTCGACGTGGTGGATCCCGAGCCGTTGCCTGCCGACAGCCCGCTCTGGCACCTGCCGAATGTCATCATCACACCGCACGTGTCGGCTGATACCTCGGTGTCGCAGGAGCAGCGCAACGCGGTGCTGGTCGAGAATCTGCGCCGCTATGCCGCGGGTGAGCCGATGCTGTCGGTCGTCGATATCGAACGCGGCTACTGACGCGCTGCGTGCAGCGCTCAGCTGCGCTCGGCCAGCCAGGAGATGATGCGGCGCGGAACCTCCGCTCCCGCGGCGCGGCTCACGTACATGCCGATGTGCCCGGTAGCGATGCCGCAGCCGGTGTAGTCGTAACTGCCGATGCGCTCGCCGAGCACCGCCGAGGCCGATGCCGGCACGATGTGGTCCTCGAGCGCGTAGAGGTTGAGCAGCGGCTGGCGGATGTCACTCAGCCTCACGCGCCGGCCGCCGATGCTCAGCGTATCGCGCATCAGGCGATTCTCCTGATAGAACCAGCGGACGAACTGTGCCAGCGCCGCGGCACTCTGCGGCGGGCTGTCGAAGATCCACTTCTCCATGCGGACGAAGTCCTCGACGGCGCGCTGATCCGGCCGGCTGGAGAGCAGGCGCACGTACTTCTGCTGTGTGAGGCGCACCGGCATGAGCGCGAGGAACAGTCCATTCAGAAGCTCGCCCGGTACGTTGCCACAGCTCTCGAGGAGCGCCGTGTCGAGCCCGCGCACCCACTTCGAAAGGAGGTTCTCGGGCGTGTGGAAGTCCACCGGGGTGGTGAGCGTGATGAGATCGGCGACAGCGTCCGGGTGCAGTGCCGTGTAGCACAGGCCGAGCACGCCGCCCTGGCAAACCCCGAGCAGCTCGAGCCGCTCACCCCCATGGCGCGAGCGGATGCAGCGCACGCTGCCGCCGAGATGCTGCTCGATGTACTCCTCGAGATCGACGTGCCGGTCGGCATCGTCGGGCTCGCCCCAGTCGATCAAATAGACCTCGAGTCCGACCTCGAGGAGCCGGCGCACGAGCGAGCGCTCCGGCTGCAGGTCGAGCACATAGGGCCGGTTGACGAGCGCGAAGCAGATGAGCACCGGCCGCGCACGCGTCGCGGCGGCGAGCGGCAGGTAGCGGTAGAGCGTCGTCTTGCCGCAGCTCCAGACGGCTTCCTTCTGCGAGCAACCGACCGTCACATCGCGCGCCGCGGCGATGAGCGCCAAAGTCTCGCTGACTTGCACCGTGATATCGGCCAGAGCCGCGCCGGCTCCGGCGCCCGCAGCCCTCAACGCTTGCGGCCGCGCGCGCGCCGTCCGGTGCGCGGCCGTGCACGCGGCGCCCTCTTGGGTTTGGCGCGGCGCTGCGCTCCAGCCGGGCCGGGCGCCGCGTCGCCGGAGGCGGCGGTCGCGCCGCGGCTTTGCATGAGCTCGGCGAGCTCGCGACGCAGCTCCTTCACCTGTGCGTAGAGCCCGTCCACCTCGCTGCGGGCCGGCAACCCGAGGGCGCGCACCAGTGACTCGGCCTGCTGGCGTTGCTCGGCGAACAGCGCCGCGGAGGTGTTGGCGAGCTCGGCCTGGAGGCGGCTGAAGTCTTCGCGGTGGACGGTCGCCGCGTAGGCCTCTTCCGCGCAATTGACCCAGATCTCATAGAGCTGCAGCGCCTGCTGCGGTGTCGCGGGCGCGGCGGGCGCTGTTCCGAGGCGCGCGACGAAGCGCTGTGCCGCGGTGCCGGCGATCTCGCTCCAGTGCCTGGCGAGCTCACCCTGCAGCCGCACGAGCTGACCGAGGAGCTCGAGGGTGCGTGCCGGCTGCGCGCCGGACACGGCCGCGGGCCCGAATGCCAACGGGCCGAAGGCCGCGGCGGCGGGTGCGCCGAAGCTGGCGCCGCCGAAGGGTCCTGGCGCCGACGCGCTGAACCACGGGGTCATCGCCTGTGACATCTGCAGCCAGCGCTCGAACTGCGTCGCGAGCGGCGCGGCGAGCGCCTTCCAGTCGGTGCTCGTGCCGCCGGCCATGCCGAAGGTCTTCATGAGCTCGAAGAAGCGCTCGGCCGCGGCGGCGTAGGCTTCCTCGGGCTTGAAAGATGTGCCGGTCCGGGGGGTTTCCATGTTGTTGTGCGGTGCCGAAAAGTGGTTGATGATTGATCAGGGGATCAAGCGTCCCCTGCGGAAATCCGGCCTAAAAGTGCGGTAAGCGTACACGGCGGCCTTTGGGAATCCGTGAAGAACGTCATTGTGCGCTGCATACACAAGGGCTACTATCCGCCACGGCGTCGGCCGAGCTCAAGGCAATGTCGTGCCGACGCCGGGCTGAGAACACGCATCTAACATGGCCGAAGAACGCCTCATACGCAAATACGCCAACCGGCGGCTGTACGATGCGCACGACAGCCGCCACGTGACTCTCGATGACCTGCGCAAGCTGATCGCCGGGGGTCAGCGCATCAAGGTCGTGGACGACAAGAGCGGCGAGGACATCACGCGCAGCATCCTGCTGCAGATCATCGCCAGCCAGGAGCAGTTCGGCACGCCGGTGCTGAGCACCCAGCTCCTGGAAGCGATCATCCGTTTCTACGGCAACCCGATCCAGCAGATGCTCACGGCGTACCTCGAGCAGAGCATCGGCACGCTCCTGCGCCAGCAGAGCGTGCTGCAGGCGGAGATGACCAAGGCGCTCGAGACCCCGATGGCGCCGCTCGCCGAGATGGCGCGCCAGAACATGGAAATGTGGGCCAAGATGCAGGCCTCGATGCTCTCGGCCTTCTCGCCCCAGAGCACCACCGACAAGGGCGAGCGGGCGGAGAAACCCGACAAGCCCGAGAAGCCACCGCGGCCCGAGTCCGGCCGCCGCCGCGGTTGACGGCGCCGGCCGCGTGCGCCGCAAGTCCGGCGTCCCGCCCCACCGAATTGCCTTATTAACAGGAGTACCCAGTCAGTGAACGTTCGCGGCAAGACGATTCTCGTGACCGGTGCCGGCCGCGGCATCGGCCGCTCGCTGGCGATCCATTTCGCCGGTAAGGGTGCGAATCTCGCGCTGCTCGATGTCAACGCGGAGGACGTGAGCGATACGCGCTCGCGATGCACGCAGCTCGGCATCGAGGCGCGCAGCTACATCGCCGATGCGGCCAACGAGGACAGCGTGGTGGCCGCGCTCGATCAGGTGACCGCCGATTTCGGCGCGCTCGATGGCCTCATCAACAATGCGGGAATCGTGCGCGATGGCATGCTGGTGAAGGTGAAGGATGGCCAGGTCGTCGGCAAGATGTCGCTGGCGCAGTGGCAGGCGGTCATCGACACCAATCTCACCGGTGTGTTCCTGTGCGGGCGCGAAGCCGCACAGCGCATGATCGACCACAAGGTCCGCGGTGTGATCGTCAACGTCTCCAGCATCTCGCGCGCGGGCAACGCCGGACAGACCAACTACAGCGCCGCCAAGGCCGGCGTCGCGGCGATGACGGTCGTGTGGGCCAAGGAGCTCGCGCGTTACGGCATTCGCGTCGGCGCGGTCGCGCCGGGCTTCATCCGGACTCCGATGGTCGAAGCCATGAAGCCCGAGGCGCTCGCCAAGATGACCTCCCCGATCCCGCTCGGACGCCTCGGCGAGCCCGAGGAGATTGCCCACGCGGTCGGCTTCATATTCGAGAACGACCTGTTCACGGGTCGCTGCGTAGAGGTCGATGCGGGACTGCGGCTGTGAGTAGCGTTCCACTTTTGCGTCGCACAAATGTCTATCGTTAACGGATCGTATCAATAGACCGTTACTGGATAAATAAATGCGTTTAAACAATAAGTTACGAATATGTAGGCATTCGGTGATCGTCGTCTAAATGTCTTCTTGCACTGCATACAAACTCCTGTATAATCTCCGCTCAGAGTAAGACCTGACACAGGAGTTGCCCACATGATCGACCGCTCTTTTGACACCAATCAGATGCTGACTGCCGCCCGCGAGGCGTTCGCGCCGATGCTCAAGGCGCAGCAGGAAGGCTTCAAGACCCTCGAGCGTCTGGCGCGGCTGCAGTACGCCGTCGCCGGTGACGTGCTGGAGACGGGCTTTGCGCGCTTGAATGCCGCGTTTGCCGCGTCCTCACCGACCGAGCTCTTCAGCAAGCACACCGAGCTCAACACCCAGTTCGTCGACAAGCTGCGCGCGCGTGCCGAGGAGTTCGCGACAGTAACGTCCGAGATGCAGGCGAAGTTCAGCCAGTTCGGCTCCGAGATCGCCGCAAAGGCAGTGCCCGCACGGAAGGCGGCCTGATATCTTGGCGGTATCCCGCACCCGGGGCCGATGAGGCTCCCGGGTGTGGTTTGCTGTTGAGGAGACCGCCATTTGACCGCGTCCCGTCAGAAGAACACCGAAAGCGCCGAAGCCGCTGCGGCGGCTGACCCCGCACCCTCCTCCGCCTCGAGCGCGAAGGCCGAGATCGTTCGCGACCTGCGCGCACAGCTGGCAGCGCTCACCGGTGGCATGGCACCGGATGATTACCTCAGTGCCTGGTGGGACTGGTACCTCAACCTCGCCACGCACCCCCCGCGTCAGGCGCAACTCGCGCATAGCGCCTACGAAAAGCTCCTCGACAGCTGGCAGTTCTTCACGCGCGCCGC